>JBGSII010000468.1:0-9143 GCA_041742555.1 Ilumatobacteraceae bacterium | reverse complement strand
CGAACACCACGATGCCGACGCCGAGGCACACGCCCAGCGCCAGGCGGGGGATTCGACGACCCGCCCGGAGATCTGCCGGCGCGATCGGGTGCCGGGGAGCCAGGAGCGCGAGCGCGATCACCAGGATCCCTGCGGCGAGCGAAATCCACAGCGCGGCGGTCACCGTTCGCTGTGGCGTCCAGTCGAGGACGACCTGTCGGGTGCCCGACCCGGCCGGAACCAACCATCCGTTGGCATAGCCGTCGATGAGCACGGGTTCGCCGAGGTCGTCGCCGTCGGCCTGGGCGGTCCACCCCGCGTTCCAGCTCTGTTGGAGGATCAGCCAGGTCGGTGACTCGGAGGCCGCGACGGTGAGTTCGAGCGATGTCGGCGACTCGTGGTCGATCGTCACGCTCGGAGCAGGCGGGTGGGCCCGCTCGGACGGCGAGGACGCGGCGCTGTCGAGTCCGATGCGGTCGATGTCGAATCCGGTTCGTGTCCCTGAGGCAGCATCGAGGCGATGGTCGCCGGACGCGAGACGGACGGGTCCGCACGATTCGAGGCGCAGCTCGGATCTGGTGAGCGCGTCGTCCCGTGTTCCGAGCAACCGGACGGGCACCGGTTCACCATCGACGGTCACGAGGTCGTCGCGGCACGACGAGTCGAGTGCATCGTCGGCGCTGGGAACGACCATGGCGCTGTCGCCGAGCTGGATCTCGGAGAACCCGACGGGGAGCACGCGAGGTAGACCGGAGAAGTCCTCGGGGGTCGTGCGGGGATCGATCGCGCTGACGGTCACGGTGAGGGCCGACGCGTCGATCGGGTCGATGCCGAACGTCGCCGTCGCGAGGCCGTCGACCGGCGTTCGGCCCGCGAGGTCCAGGATCCGGACGGATCCGTCAGGCCCGGCCAGCGTGAGCTGCGTCGGTGTGGAGTGCTGGGCGTCGTCGAGCCACGACACGGTGATGGTGTCGACCGACGCGGGTCCACCGGCGACCCTCACGGTCGCGCCGAGCGAGCCGTCGAACGGGGTCTGCCACGCGGTGGCCGGGTCTCCGTCGAACGCGCTCGCACCGCGAGCGGCCGGGTTGCCCCGCAGCTGCCGATCAGCGATCACGACCAACTGGTCGTCGAGCGCATCGAGCAGGACTTCGTCCGAGGCGTTGCCTGCCAGCCGGACCTCGCCGACGAGATCGAACGAGCGCTCCTGGGCGACGTCGAACCGCCGCACCATGCGCGGCTCGGGCGCGGTGCGGTTGGCGGTCGCCGGGTCGATCCGTTCCCGGGTGAACAGGTAGGTGAGCCGCTCGGAAGGATCGGCGCTGTCGGGCAGGAACTCGAACGCATCGAATCCGGGGACGCGTACGACACGGTCGTCGACGACGCCGTCGATCGTCACTTCTGCCAAGCCCACGCCGGGCTGGGCCGCGTAGTTGTTCAGCTCGCCGACGTTGTCGGCGAGCACCTCGATGCGCAGTGATTCGAACGGCCGCTCGGGCAGGTCGATCTGCTGCCCCGGAATCACCCGTGACCGCTCGTCGAGAACGGCGTCGAACGAGACGTCGTCATCGAGGGTGATCCTGATCTTGGTGATGTAGCGATCGGTTGCGCCAGTCGTCGGTTGGAGCACGGTCACGGTCGGCGACGTCACCGCTGCGGTGAGATCGGCCTCCCACACGAGTCCGACGGTCCGTTCGAAGACGGCGGCGCGCCACGCGGTCGAAGGATCACCGTCGGTGGCGAACCACGGGGCGTCCTCGGGGGTGTACGCGATGCGGTTGCCGTAGTAGCTCGCGCGCACGTCGGCGACGTCTGCGGTGTGCTCCGCCCGTGTCTGGCGCTCGTCGCCGGGTCCGAACAGCTCCAGTCGGTTGTCGCCGGGATCAGCGTCCAGCTGGAGCGAGCCGTCGGCTTCGAGGGCACCGAGGTTCGATGAGACCGTCGACCAGCGACGCCCCTGCTTGCGGTTCGTGTCGGTGAACACCCACCAGGGGTCGGCGCCGAGCATGGCAGGATCCAGCGTGCCGGCACGGCCGAGATCGTCGAGCGTCGAGGCATACAGGAGGGGTCGTTCGGCGTCGAGGAGCTCCGCACCAGCCAGGTCGACGACACCGTCGCCGCTGCCTGCGAGGATGATCGGACTCGACGCCGAGACCGTGGTCGCTGCTGGAGCATCGCCGATGTCGAACGCGGCCACTGCCGGGAACTCGTCGGCGGCGTCGGGATGTGCGAGGGTGCGCTCGTCGAGCACCGGGACCCGTGGGGTGTCGACCACCAGAGGTCCGGAGTAGTCCGGATCTCCGAGCGCGCTCGTCACGTCGGTCCAGCGTTGACCGGGTCTCGACAGTCGGTAGCGCTCGTGTTCGAGATCGTTGCGCAGCACGATGGTCTCCGAGCCGAATCGACGAGCGATCGGCCCGAGCGTCTCTGGTTCGAACCATCCCTCCGGGAGACGACGCTCGATGGCGTTGAGCAGGTCGGCCGTGGCCGCTGAGCCCTGGGGCACGAGCTCGCGAGCCAGGTACGGTCGATCGATGAGGCCGGGAAGGACCGGATCGACGGTTCCGCCCCATCGGTACATCGCGAAGTCCGAGGCGGGGAGTTCGTAGACGCGCCCATCGCGCCCATCTGCATCGAGCCAGGCGGCGAGGTCGGTCTGGTGGCCGGGCAGCTCCTCGTCGCGCAAGAGCGACGGGGTCAACGCGTTGGCGCTGAACCACGGGAGCAGCTGCAGGCTGACCAGGGCGATTGCTCCGGCCGGCGCCAGCAGGTCCCACCGGGCGGCCGTCCGACTGCGAATTCGTCTCCTGAGCCACTCGGCGCTCGACGCGAGGCCGAACGCCAACGCCATCACCACCAGCGGTGCGGCACGTGGTGTCGACCGTAGGGCGAGCCCGGCGGTGGTCTCGGTGGCGAACCACTCGAAGAGCCGGCCGTACGGTGTCGAGTTGTCGAGCGGAGCGGCCCCCGCGCTGACAGCCAACCCGACGAGCAGCAGGCCCGCGGCGCTCGCCCGCGCCGGGAACGAACGCAGGAATCCGAGGACGCCGCACGCAGCGACCACGAAGCCCAGGCCGATCACGATCGGTCTGTCGACGTAGGGAAGCGACGGCCCCACCCACGTGTCGAGCCGGTCGCCGCCGTAGAAGAACCAGTAGCCGAGCCCTCTGATCAACTCGGTGGGGGTACTGGCTCCGGCGACTGCCTGATACGTCTCGGTGTACTGGAGGATCGGCAAGCCGAAGGTGCCCTGGATTCGCAGCCCGACGATCCACCACACCGAGACGGCGACACTCAGCAGCCCGATCCGGGCAGCGCCGCGTGCTGCATCGACGAGACGGACGCGCCCTGAGGTGACGTCGGCGACGAGCCAGACGATCGGGCCGACGCCCGCCAACACGAGCGCCGTTGCGTTCACGCTGCCGACGAGGGCCACCACGAGGGCGAACTGGGCTGCTGGTCGCCACGATCGTGTTCTCGCGGCCTTCGCCGCGAGCAGGATCATCCACGGCAGTG
Organism: Ilumatobacteraceae bacterium; assembly: GCA_041742555.1. Classification (GTDB taxonomy): domain Bacteria; phylum Actinomycetota; class Acidimicrobiia; order Acidimicrobiales; family Ilumatobacteraceae; genus Sva-07. Next base: position 5,648 of record JBGSII010000468.1, on the reverse strand, counting down.
CCGCCCATGGTCCGAGGATCACCGACAGCCGAGCGAGGTAGCTCAGCAGGTACGGACTGAACCCGTAGGCGTAGGCGGCCACGAGTGCAGCCACCGGTGTCCATCCGAGCCAGCGCAGGAGGCGATACAGCCCGAACGCAGCGGCGAACACGAGGGTGCCCCACAGCAGGCGCTGGGTGAGCCAGTCGGGGAGGCCGACTGCGTCCATGAGCCAGTAGAACGGCCCGAGCGGGAACAGATAGCCGATGTTCTGGTGGGGAACCGTTCCCGCGCCGACCGACGGATCCCACATGGTCGTCGCCTGCCGGAGCACGGCGCCCGGATCGAGCGTGAGGTAGCTCTTGGTGTCGGCACTCACCTTGCCGGGCGACGTCGCCAGCATCGGCACGTACGACACGATGGCGAGAAATGCCGCCACCGTGCGGTCTTGACGGCACGCCAACCAGCTGATCGTCCCGCGAACCGGCCTATTCATCGCTGCGAACGTACAGCGGTTATCGTCCGATCTCGATGATCGCCGAGCCAAGACCGTGTCTCAGTGTCGTCGTGCCTTGCTTCGACGAGGCGACCACGGTGCGAGAACTCCTGCGTCGAGTCCTGGCGTCCCCATGGGTGGCCGAGGTGATCATCGTCGATGACGGTTCGACCGACGGCACCCGGGAGATCCTCGCCGCCATCGACGATCCGATGGTTCGCGTGATCTTCCACCGTCGCAACCAGGGCAAGGGGGCCGCACTGCGCACGGGATTCGCCGAGGCGACGGCCGACTACGTGATCGTGCAGGATGCAGACCTCGAATACGATCCTGCCGAGTACGGCGAGTTGCTGGGCCCGCTCGAGGACGGTCGTGCGGACGTCGTCTACGGATCTCGTTTCGTGTCGAGCCGGCCGCACCGGGTGCTGTACTTCTGGCACAGCCTCGGCAACCGTATGTTGACGTTGCTGTCGAACATGTTCACCGATCTGAACCTCACCGACATGGAGACCTGTTACAAGGCGTTTCGTCGTGAGGTGATCCAGGCGGTCGACATCCAGGAGAACCGCTTCGGATTCGAGCCCGAAGTGACCGCGAAGTTGGCGCGCCAGCGCGTGCGGATCTTCGAGGTGGGGATCTCCTACTCCGGGCGGACGTATGCCGATGGCAAGAAGATCGGGTGGAAGGACGGGGTTCGAGCGGTGTCGTGCATCGTCAAGTACTCGGGAGTCGGGCGCGCATTGCGGTGGTCATGACCGCTGCCGAGTCGAGCGGCAACCAACCCGATGGGACCGAGCGAGTCCTCGGTCCGAGGTATCGTTGGTGGTGGTGGTGGAGCGTCGGGGCCGCCACCGTGGTCGGCGTCGTCGTGCGAGTCGTGTACGTGCTCACGGCGCGCCGGGTGAGCCCGCAGGGCGGCGACGCGGAAACCTTCTACCGCCTCGGGCAGGGGCTGGCGGCGGGGAACGGGTACGTGCGCCCGCTGGAGTTGGGCCTGCTCGGAGAGAGCGTGCCCACGGCCGAGTTCCCACCGCTGTGGCCGACGCTGCTCGCCGTCTTCGACGTGCTCGGCGTCGGATCGCGGACCGGTCAACGACTCGTCGGTACCCTCGTCGCCGCGTCGGCGATCATCCTGATCGGCTTGCTCGGCCGCGCGATCGGCGGGCCCGCGGTCGGTGCTGTCGCGGCCTGGATCGCGGCGATCTACCCGCACTTCGTCGTCTACGGCGGGTCGTTGCTGTCCGAAGGGGTGATGCTGTCGATCCTGGCGCTGGTGCTGCTCGGTGTCGTGCGAGCCCGGTCCGCACCTGACGACAGGAGTGCGATGCGATGGTGGGTGACCGTGAGCATCGCGATGGCGGCGGCGGTGATGACGCGCTCGGAGATGGTGCTGCTCTTCGTGCTGCTCGTGCTCCCAGCGGCATGGTCGAGCGGCGATCGCAGCCAGCGGCTCCGCCGAATCGCTGTGGTGTCGTCCTGCACGGTGATCGTCGTGGGTGCCTGGACCGTTCGTAACCTGATCGCGCTCGAGGGGTTCGTCCCCCTGACGAACAACAGCGGAACCGCCCTTGCCGGGTCGAACTGCGATGCGGTCTACCGCGGTCCGCAGATCGGCGGCTGGCGCCTGGACTGCGTTCCGGAAGGCGACTACCTGGGTCTGGGCGAAGTCGAAGTTGCGCGCATCAACCGCGATGCCGGTCTCGCCTACATCGGTGATCACGTCGGTGAGCTCCCTCTCGTCGTCGCCGCCCGGCTGGGCCGTACGTTCGGTGTCTGGGACGTCGAGAGGACGATCTTCCTCGGCAGCCTGGAAGACGTCGACTACGAGTGGCTCTGGGCAGCCTGGTACGGGTGGCTGTTGATCGCGCCGGTGGCGATCGCGGGGGCGGTCGTGCTACGTCGTCAGGGCGGTGATCTCTGGCCGCTCCTCGCCCCGGTCGTCATGGTCGTCGCGATCAGCGTGATCACGTACGGCAATCTCCGGTTTCGAGTCGCTGCCGAGCCGTCGGCCGCAGTGTTGAGCGCCTCTGCGATCGTTGCCGTGTGGCGCCGCTGGAACGAGCGCGGCAGAAGTTCGCCGCCTCAGGAACACGCCCCCGCTGGATCGTTGTAGCGGGGATCCGCGCGCCACGACTCCGACCACCATGTGGCTGGATCGGCCGGCGCCACCGCAGCGAGGCGCTGGAGGAGCTCGGTGAACGCCAGCCCGTACCGGGCCGCGCCATCGCTGCAGAAGTGGCTGACATCGACCTTGCGGACGAGCAGCGTGCCCTCCGGCGTCGTGATCTGTCGGTTCGGTTCCCCGTCGGGCGCGACGATCGGGTCGGGATCGACGTAGAACACGGTGCCGGGGAAGCGTTCGGGCAGCGCCACGAAGAGCTGGTTGATCGAGCGGTCCACGGGCTCCGGGTCGACGCCGGCGGTCAGCGACGGAGCGAGTCCGAAGAACCCGACGGTGGCCCCGTTCGACGACAGGATGTCGGTCGCCCGTTCCAGTCGCTCGACGTACTCTGCGCTGTCGTGGGACTGCAGCCACACGACGTCGAATCGCGCCCACATCGCCGCGACCAGGTCGGGCTGATGTGCATCGACGAGTTCCTGGAGCGTGGTCTCCCAGCCCTCGTTGGAGAGCGCGAACCCGAGTTGTGCGCCTTCGACGATCTCGACGACGCCGGTCGCCTCGAGCGCTGCGACGATCCCCGGCTGCGCGTCGTACATGTAGGAATCGCCGACCAGGAGGATTCGCAGCGGATCGGACGCCGTGGGTGTGCGCAGCTCCGGCAGTGCCTCGGGAACCACCTCGAGGAGCGTCGGCGGCGTCGCTGCGGCCGCGGTGGTGTCGGTGGTATCGGCAGTATCGGCAGTGTCGGTGGTGTCGGCAGTGTCGACGGGCACGGTGGAGTCGGTGGCCGAGTCGGATTCGTCGAGCGCGGGAATCGTCGTGGACACGACCGCGGGTGGGGCGACGACGGGTGGAGGAGGCGGCGTGGACGCCGCCAGCGACGTCACCGTCGGCGGGATCGTCGTCACCCACAGCGCGGCACCGAGGGTCGCGGCGGCGACGGGAAAGGCGATCATCGCTCGCCACCGCCTCGCCAACCGGCGCTGCGAGGGTTTCTCCACGACGAGATACGACCCGACCGACAGCGCGAGAGTGACGCCGAGGCGGGCCAGCAACAGCGCGATTCCGTCGAGGCCGGTCCGAGCTTCGTCGAGCAGCACGATCGTCGGCCAGTGCCACAGATAGACGCCGTAGGAGATCACACCGAGCAGCCGGATCGGTCCGACGGCGAGCAGTCTGGCCGGCAAGCTCGACCGGTGGTGAACGAGCAGCCCGATGATGGCGGCGACGGCGATTGCGTGCAGCAGGAACCCGCCCGTGTAGAACCCGCTGTCGGTGGCACCGTTGATCGTGATCCACGTCCACGTGATCACCCCGGCGGCCGCCAGCCCGATCCAGGGCGCGGCGCGCGAGCGGGCCACCTTCGCCAACCACGCGTCGCCCCGATCGACGACGATCGCCAACGCCACACCGACCAGGATCGAGCTCGCCCGAGCCCCGGAGCCGAAGTACGCCCGCGACACGTCGTCTCGTGCGAGGACGGCCAGCAGCACGGTCGAGCACGCCGCGAGTGCGATGGTGATCGCGAGAAGCCGTGACACCCCGCTCCGGCGGCGGAGCACGGCGACGGCGAGCAATGGCCAGACGACGTAGAACTGCTGCTCGATCGACAGGCTCCAGACGTGCTCGAGCGGCGACGGGGCGCTGAAGAGATCCCAGTAGCCGTTTCCGTCGGCGATGAACCACCAGTTGGAGACGAACAGCAGCGCACTGATCCCCGGTCCGCGTATTCCCTCGAGTTCGTCAGGACGTGCTGCGGTCGCCGCGTACACCGCGAGGATGGCGAGGACCACGTACAACGCCGGAAGGAGACGCCACGCCCGGCGCGTCCAGAACGCCCGCATCGACACGGTCCCGGTGTTGGCGATCTCGAGCAGGAGCAGCCGCGTGATCAGGTACCCGGACAGCGTGAAGAAGAAGTCGACACCGAGGAATCCGCCTTGCAGGTAGCCGAGGTGGAACGCGACGACACCAGCGACTGCCAACCCGCGCAGCCCGTCGAGCGCGGGGTCGTACTCGAGGACCGGTCGGGTGGGGGCCACCGTCGTGGCCGTGGCCACCGCGCTCACGGCGGTATCGGTGTCCTGCTCGGTCCGACCCGTATCGAAGTCATCGATCAACCATAATGGCCGCTGTGGTTTCGCCCATGTGGTCGGGCACGCGAGCAGTGTCGGTCACCGCGGAGGCACCGGGTTCGAGCCGGGCGCTGTGCCCGCGTCGGACGCCGATGCGCGCTGGAGTGCGTCGAGTTCGTCGAGGAGCCACGTCCACACGTAGTTGGCGCCCTCGGTCGTCACGTGAACGCCGTCATACCGAAGTGGAGCTCCGTCGACCTCCTCCAGGTACGCGCCTTGTGGGCACAACCGATCGTTGAGATCGATCACATCGACGTTCGGGTGGCGTGCGGCCTCCTGTCGCAGGATCTCGTTGAAGGCCGCCACCCGAGCCGGGTCGTTGCGGGCGATCGTGGACAGGATCGTGTCGGGGGCCTGACGCATACACGGCACGGCGAGCAGCACGACGTGAGTGTCGTTGGCGCCCGCGATCTCGATCGACTCACGGACCCCTGCGCCGACGACGTCGAACCACGCCGGATCGGGAAAGCGAATCGCAACACCGTCGATGAGATGGTCGAGGACCTCCCAGGCGCCGACCATGACGACGGTGACGTCCGGCTGGACGAGCGCGAAGGCGTCGGCCCACTCGGAGCGCCACAGTGAGCAGTTCTCGCCCTGGATGATGCCGATGTCGGAGCCGACGTCGAGTGGGTTGCCTTCGGAGATGGAGCAGCCGAGCCGCGCGAATGCCTGCACGTTCCACTCGGGGCCCGGATCGATCGTCCGACGTTCGGCGAGCGACAACGCCGTCGAGTCTCCGAGGAGCAGCACGGTCGAGGGCTCCGGCGGCACGGTCGACTCGACGGTCCGGAGCGGAACGGAGTCCCCGGAGCCGGTGCGGGTGTCGGCCCCGGTGTCGGCACCGGCCGTTGGCAACCGGGTGCTCGTCGTGGGCGACGGCGTCGTCGTGCTCGGGCGCACGACGTCGACGGCA
>JBGSII010000467.1:0-19390 GCA_041742555.1 Ilumatobacteraceae bacterium | reverse complement strand
GCCGCCGCGGAGGGCGTCGCGTTCGCCGACGCGCTGCGGCGCGCCGACGAGGCCGGCATCACCGGCCCAGCGGTCCGTGGGATCACGTCGTTCGTCGATCTGCTGGACGCGATGGCCACGGTCGTCGCCGATCCCGACCAGGGACCTGGTGACGTGCTGCAGGCAGCGCTCGACGGCTCCGGCTACCTGGCCGAACTCGAAGCAGAGGACACGATCGAAGCGCACACCCGGATCGAGAACCTCGGCGAGCTCGTGGGCTCGGCGCGTGAGTTCACGGTGATGGACGAGTTCCTCGAACAGGTCGCGCTCGTCGCCGACACCGACGATCTGCCAGATGGCGAGGTCGAGGACCAGGTGGTCCTGATGACGCTCCACTCCGCGAAGGGCCTGGAGTTCCCCGTCGTGTTCCTCGTCGGCTGCGAGGAGGGGATCTTCCCGCACATCCGCGCGCTCACGGAGCCCGCCGAGATGGAGGAGGAACGCCGCCTCGCCTACGTCGGCATCACCCGGGCGATGAAGCGGCTGTACATGTCGCACGCCTGGAGCCGCCAGCTGTTCGGGTCGACCCAGTACAACCCGCCGTCACGGTTCTTCGACGAGATTCCCGAGTCGCTGATCGAGTCGAAGGGCAACGTCACCGGCCGGTCCACCTACGGTCGCCAGAGCTACCGGCGGCGCGATTCGGACTACGGCGAGCCCCCCGCGTATCGCCGGGGAGGCGGAGCCGGCGGCCGCGACATCAACGCCGACATCCTCGACGCGAAGGCAGCGCAGGAGGAGCACCGTGACCGTGTCGTGGAAGCAGCCATCCGGTCCGGGTCGAAACCGTCGCCCACGCCGTCGAACAGCCAGGAGCTCGGCTTGCGCATCGGCGACGACGTCGAGCATCCGGCCTTCGGCGCCGGGGTGATCATCGACATCTCCGGCACCGGCGAGAAGGCCGAAGCCACGATCAACTTCCCCGGCGTCGGCACGAAACACCTCGCCCTCGCGTGGGCGCCCCTCAAGAAGCTCTGAGGCCGGCAGCCGCTCAAGCGGTCGGGGAGAGGATCATCTGAGTGCATCGGAACAATGCCATCGTCCGATCGCTGGCAGCGTTGGTCACCTCGGCATCCCACACGTGGGTGCGCCGACCGAGGTGGGCCGGGGTGCAGCGGCACACGACGAGGTCTCCCACCTTCGCACTGGACAGGAAGTTCGACTTCAACTCGACGGTCGTGAACGACTCTTCGGGAGCGATGTTGAGGCCGCATCCGATCGCAGCACACGTGTCAGCGAGAGCAATGACGGCGGGTGCGAAGAGAAAACCGGTACCCGCGATCAACGACTCTGTGACCTCGATGTGGCCGAGCACCAGGTCGGGTGCCGAGTGATCGAACACGCACCCCATCCGACCCGGAATCAGCGGACCGAAGAATTCGTTGCTGCGCCGCGCCTGCTCGATCGGATCGGGACGCTCGTCGATCATCGGCGTCAGACCAGGCCGAGGCGTTCCATGGCCCGTTGGTACTCGACGACCTCGAGGGCCTGGTTTCGTGACACGGACGCTGCAAACGCAGTGATCTCCTCGCGGGCGCCGTTGGCAGCGGCGTGATCGGCCATGTGCACGCCGCCCTCGTGGTGGTCCGACATGATCTCGAAGAAGAGCCGGTCGGCCTCGGCGCCGCGTGCGTCGGAGAGCTCCTGGAGCCGCTCGGGGGTCTGCATGCCCGTCATCTGGGCAACTGGGGTCGGCTCGTCCATCCACTCCATCGCGATCCGATCGGGTGCGCCGCGCGAGTAGCCCTCCTCGGCGAGCCAGCCTTCCATCCAACCGATGTCGCGAGTCTGGAACATGATCACCTCGCGGGCGTACGCGCCCGCGTCGCCGTCCGCATTGTTCTCGAGATAGCGGTCGGAGATCTCGAGCGCCTGGTCGTGATGGTCCAGCATGTCCTGGAGAAAGCCGATGTCGACGGCGTTCATCGGCGTCGGTGGAGCGTCGTCACCGCCGAGCGCCCAGAGCGCCGCCCCGGCGAACAAGCCCGTGACGAGCGCAGTGACGAGGACGATCAGCACCAGCCGCAGCAGGCGCTGCGCGGCATCGTCGGACAGTGTCTCGTCAACCGCTTCGTCGGTGCCGGCTGTGCGGGCTGTGCCGGTGTCGCCGGGCCGGCCGGGTGCGCGCATGGGCCCAGTGTAGGGAGTCCGTCGATCTGACGAACCGCAGCGCGCCCCGTAACCTTGCAGGGCTATGCCCCGTCGACTCGTCCTCGCTGCCGCCGCGATGTCGCTTGGCTTGCTCGCGTTCGGTGGAGTTGCCTCCGCTCACATCGACCCAGATCCGCGCGAGGCCCAGGCGGGATCACGCCTCACCGTGGGGTTCACGGTCGAACACGGGTGCGCGGGTTCGCCGACGACCCAACTCGACATGCGGCTCCCCGCTGGTGTCGTCGACCCGGTCGCCGAGCCCATCGACGGTTGGGAGGGCTCGGTCGACACCGTCGGGGCCGACACGATCGTCACCTTCGCCGGCGGCCTCCTGGCCGACGACGTCGAGGGTACGTTCTCGGTGACGATGACGCTGCCGCCGACGCCGGACACGACGATCTACTTCCCGTTCGTCCAACGTTGCGAGGTCGGCGAGATCCGCTGGATCCAGATCCCGACCGAGCCCGGCGCCGAACTCGACGAACCAGCGCCGGCGATGGCACTCACCGGGCCGGTCGCGACGGTTCCGACGACGGTTCCGGTCACCCAACCGACCACGACCGAGCCGCCGACCACCACCGGGCCCACTGCGACCACGTCACCTGCATCGACGGAGCTCTCCATCGTGGCCGGCGACGTGCCGGGTACGAGTGAACCGGTCCCGGTTGCTGCGGAGTCGGGTGAAGCGGGGAATTCGCGCACCGGCACGATCGCGTTCATCCTCTCGATGGCAGCGATCCTCGGAATCGGCGGATTCGTCGTGTATCGATCCCGTCAGGCCCGCGCCGCCGGCACCTCCGACCCGAGCTGACCTCGCCGAAAATGCCGAATTCGACTGCCGACTCATCGGTCCGCACCAGATCGGCCCTGTTGGTCGGCGCCTTGGTGACGCTGTTGGGTGTCGTCCTCGCGGCCGGGACCGCTTCGGCTCACGCCGAGTTGCTGTCGTCGTACCCGGCCAATCAGGAACTGCTCGCCGAGTCTCCGATCGAGATCGCGCTCCAGTTCACCGAGGCCGTCGATCCGATCGAACCGGGAATTCGCCTGCTCGACGCAGACGGCGACGAGGTCGAGCTCGGTCCGGTCGATCAGTCCGCCGGATCCGAGCGAATGCAAGCTTCGATTCCGACCACGCTCGACGACGGCACCTACGTCGTGGCATGGCAGGCGGTGTCGACCGATTCGCACCGTGTACGGGGGTCGTTCACGTTCTCCGTCGGTGTGCTGTCAGCGGTTGCTCCAGGCGTCGTCGACGGGCTGTTCGACGGGGGCGCGGACAGCAGCTCCGAGGACTTCTTGTTGGGTATCGGTCGGTTCGTGAGCTACGCCGGCGTCGGCCTGCTCGCCGGCGGACTCGTGCTCGCCGTTGCACTGAGCCCGTCGACGGTCGGGTCGCGCCGGGTCGGGGTCTTGCTGGTGGTGGCCGCCGAGCTGGCGATCGTTGGCACGGTGTGGATGATCGCCGCCCAGGCGAACATGATCGGCGACTCGTTCCTGTCATGGGATGCCGTCGCCGAAACGCAGTCGGGGCAATGGTGGATCGCACGGCTGGTCGTGATCGCGCTGTTCTGTGTACTGATCCCGTTGCGACCCCGCCTCGTCGTGCGAGGCGCTCTGTTCGTGGTCGGTGCACTGGCGATCGGCATGCTCGGGGTGGTCGCCGCTGGTGGCCACGCCATCTCGGGCGACTCGGTCGTCGCCGGATTCGTGTCGACGGTGGTGCACCTCGCCGCGATGTCGATCTGGCTGGGGGGATTGGCCGTCGTCCTCGTTGCGCCGCCACCAGGAGAGTTCTGGTCGACCGTCCGGCGGTTCTCGCCGTGGGCGTTGGGATCGGTCGTCGCCCTCGCTGCGACCGGGACCGTCAACGCGTGGCGCCAGCTCGGATCCATCGACGACCTGACCGACTCGAGCTACGGGCGGTGGCTCGTCATCAAGCTCGTGTTGGTCGTACTCGTCGTCGCCGTCGCCGCGTTCAGCCGCCGGCTGGTCCACACTCGAGGCGACGATGCCGCCGTGATCGTTCGTCGTTCGGTCGGTGTCGAGATCGCCGGTGTCGCGCTCATCCTCGGGGCGACGGCGGGGCTCGTGAACTCTCCGCCGCCGACCGATGCCCCGGAGACCGTCTCGGTGTCGGCGGTGGTCGGCGATCGTGTCGCCCAGGTCGAGCTGGAGCCTGCGGTCACCGGGGGGACGGAGATGCACGTCTATGTGACCTCGCCGTCCGGAGCACTCGACAGCGCCGACGAGATCACCGTGACGGCCGGGCTCCCCGAGCAGGACATCCCGGCGTTCGACGTCGAGGTGTTCCCCGCAGGCCTGAACCACGTCGTGAGCACCGACGTCAACCTCCCGGTCGCAGGGCTGTGGACCTTCGAGGTCACCGCCCGTTACGGCGAATTCGACGAGGTGGTGTTCACGTTGCAAGTGCCGGTCTCGAGCTGATCGCGCAGGCAGCGCCGACGGGATCTGCTCGGACGCCTCCCGACCTGCAAGAATCGTCGGCGTGAAGGCAGCGCTGTTGGTCGAGAGCTTGACGGGAAACACGTGGACGGCAGCCGAGAAGGTCGCTGACCTCCTCGCCCAGGAACGCTGGACGATCACGGGGCTGTCCAAGGTGAAACAGCCGGATCACGCGTCGATCCAGCAGGCCGACCTGATTCTGGTCGGCACGTGGGTGCACGGTGCGTTCGTGTTCGGCCAGGCGCCGTGGGCGGTGTCGAACATCGCCAATCTTCCTGCGATGCGCGGCAAACGGGCCGCCGGCTTCTGCACGTTCGCGCTCGATCCGGGCACGTCGCTCGACAAGCTCGACCGCGCCCTCGGCGAGACCGGCGCCTACGTCATCGGTGGGCTGGCGATGAGCCGCAGCAAGCTCGACCAGCACACCGAGATCTTCGCCGAACGCCTCCTCCAGGCAATGCCTGTCAGCTGACCGCCCGCCAGATCACCACGTTTGTGCGCAGATTCGGATGGGCCGTCCCATCCGAAACACAACACAAACGGGTTGGTCAGCCGGTTGTGACGCCGGCGAGGTCGATGAACAGCACTCGCTGGTTCTCGACCACCGGGAACACGCCCGAGTCGGGCGGTGACAGATCGGTCACGGCGATCGTGTTGCCGTCGCAGTCGATGAACTCGCGGGTGCCGATGACCTGCTCGACCGGACAGTCCGCTCGATCGATCGGATGGGCGTAGTAGATGCGCCACCCGCGCGTCGGATCATCGCCTTCGTGGTCGAGTACCAATGTGCGCTCGCCGGTCGTGGTGTTCAACCCCGGGAAGATGATCGGGCCCTCCTCTTCCACGAGCTGGGCAGCGTTCTGCACGGAGCCGACTTCGAATCGGCTCGGAGCCAGTCGATCGGTGACATCGGCGCCGCCGCCGGAGATCCAGGCTGCGATGCCCCAGGTGACGAGGCCGAGCACCACGAAGAACGCGATGCCGCCCAGCACCGGCACGACGGCTCGAGCGAACGGTGACTTCAGTTTGACCGGCCGTCGAGCGGCTGCGTTCGACATCGGCCACAGTCTGCCGGGGTTCGGCCGGTTCGACGGGTCGAGCGCCGTTTCGGCGCGCCGCACACACGTGCCCTATGGTTCATGCTTCGTGAAGCGCACGTACCGCATCGTCGTGGCGAAGCCCGGGCTCGACGGCCACGATCGTGGCGCGAAGACCATCACCCGAGCGTTGCGTGACCATGGTTTCGAGGTCATCTACACCGGCCTGCACCAGACGCCCGAGCAGATCGCCGAAACCGTCCTGCAGGAGGATGCCGACGGCGTCGGGCTCTCCCTGCTGTCGGGTGCCCATCTCACGTTGTTCCCACGGGTGATGGAGGAACTCCGCAGCCGTGACCTCGGCGACGTGCTCGTGTTCGGTGGCGGCGTCATTCCAGACGCCGACGCCCGAGCGCTCCGAGAGCAGGGTGTGGCGGAGATCTTCGGTCCGGGCTCGTCGCTCAAGGCGATCGGCCAGTGGCTCGAGACGACACTCGACGAATCCGAACCCGACTGACCACCCCGCCACCGACCATCAGGACGCAACCAGAAAGCGAGTGACCCCCACGTGGACCTCTTCGAGTACCAGGGCAAGCAGTATTTCGCCCGCTATGACATCCCGGTGAGCCCCGGTGGGCCTGCGGACACCGTCGACGAGGCGGTGAAGGAGGCCAACCAGGCCGGCTATCCCGTCGTCGTCAAGGCGCAGGTCCAGGTCGGCGGGCGCGGCAAGGCCGGTGGCATCAAGCTCGCCGCCGACGAAGCCGAGGTCCGCGAGCACGCCGGCAACATCCTCGGCATGGACATCAAGGGCCACGTCGTGCGCCGGCTGTGGATCGAACGGGCGTCCGACATCGACGAGGAGTACTACGCGTCGTTCACGCTCGACCGTGCGGCGAAGAAGCATCTTCTGATGCTCTCCGCAGAGGGGGGCGTCGAGATCGAGGCGGTCGCCGAGTCGAACCCCGACGCGATCGTGAAACTGCACATCGACCCGGTCGACGGACTCGATGCCGCAACCGCTCGGCAGGCCTGCGTCGATGCGAAGCTGCCGGAACGTGCGCTCGACGGTGCTGCCGACATCCTCGTGAAGCTGTATCGCTGCTTCACCGAGGGCGACTGCGACCTTGCCGAGATCAATCCACTGATCCTCAAGCCGACCGGCGAGGTGCATGCCCTCGACGCCAAGGTCACGCTGGACGAGAACGCCGAGTTCCGCCATCCCGAGTGGGACGCGTTCCGCGGCCTCACCGAGATGGACGAGCGCGAGAAGATGGCCGCCGAGAAGGGTCTGCAGTACATCGGCCTCGACGGTACGGTCGGCATCATCGCCAACGGCGCCGGCCTCGCGATGTCGACGCTCGACGTCGTCAACCAGGTCGGTGGATCGGCCGCCAACTTCCTCGACATCGGTGGCGGCGCCAATGCCGACGTGATGGCCGGGGCGCTCGAGGTGATCAACTTCGACGACAAGGTCCAGTCGATCCTGATCAACATCTTCGGTGGGATCACTCGCGGCGAAGAGGTCGCCAAGGGGATCGTCGAGGCGATGGGTCGAGTCGAGCTCCGGGCTCCGATCGTGATCCGCCTCGACGGCACCAACGCCGAGGAGGGTCGCCAGATCCTGCTCGATGCCGGCATCGCTGCCGACAAGCTCCAATCCGAACCCACCATGCTCGACGCAGCCCGCGCGGCCGTCGCGAAAGCGAAGTGAGGAAGCGCCATGGCCATCTTCGTCAATGAGAACACCAAGGTCATCGTCCAGGGCCTGACCGGAGGGCAGGGCAAGTACCACGGTCTGCGCAACCGGGACTACGGCACGCAGATCGTGGGGGGCGTCACGCCGGGCAAGGCCGGACAGGACGTCGACGGGATCCCGATCTTCGACAGCGTCGCCGATGCGGTGGCAGCGACAGGAGCGACGGCGTCGTTCGTCGCCGTGCCCCCGAGGTTCGCGTCCGATGCGATCCTCGAGGCGGCGGCCGCAGGCATCGGGTTCGTCGTGTGCATCACCGAGGGCATCCCGGCCCAAGACGAGGCCAAGACCTACAACCTGCTCGTTCGAAATCACCCCGGGACTCGGCTGCTCGGCCCGAACTGCCCCGGCATCATCAGCCCCGGTAAGTGCAACATCGGCATCACTGCCGGCGAGATCGCTCAGCCGCCGTCGGCTTCCGGTCCGAACGTCGGCATCGTGAGCCGGTCCGGCACGCTGACGTACCAGGCACTCTACGAGTTGAAGCAGAAGGGCATCGGTGTGTCGACCTGCGTCGGCATCGGTGGCGACCCCGTGCCCGGCACCAACTTCATCGACTGCCTCGCCGAGTTCCAGGCCGACCCCGAGACGCACGCCATCATGATGATCGGTGAGATCGGCGGGTCAGCGGAGGAGGAGGCGGCCGAGTACATCCAGGCCAACGTCACCAAGCCGATGAGCGCCTACATCGCGGGTGTCACCGCGCCGGCCGGCAAGAAGATGGGCCACGCCGGTGCCATCGTCTCGGGCGGCAAGGGCACCGCGCAGGGCAAAATGGACGCGCTGGCCGCCGCCGGAGTGAAGGTCGGGCTCAACCCGACCGAAGCCGGCGAGCTGATGGCAGACATCGTCGCCTCGCTCTGAGCCTTCTCGTGAACTCGTGCGGGCTCAGGCCCCACACGAGTTCACGAGAATGGGAGTTCAGGTGCTGGGTGGAGCTGGTGGTGCGGGCGGAGCAGGAGGCGGCGGGGGAGGCGGCATCTCGTCGTTGCCGTCGTCCTTGGCGAAGCTCGCTTTGAGCTTGTCGACGTCGGTGAGGTCCTTGAGGTTGCCGCCCGATGCCTGGAAGTTCAGGTAGGCACCGGCGGCGGCAATCGCCGACCAGACGAACGCTCCGAGCATCCCCATGCCGCGGCCGGTCCCTTCGCGGCCACCAATCAGAAGCTGTATCAGCATGAGCACGACCGCGAGTGCAGTCGCCCCGAGGAAGATGAGCGGCCACGGCCGATCGGCTGGGAGCTTGTCGAGTACACGCGCAACCGCGAGCGCACCGACTCCAACCACGAGGATCCAGGCCAGGCCTCCCGTGAGGAAGTAGTCGAACGGTCCGTCCAAGGTGACGTCGCCGAAGGGCGTAGCGACGCTGGTCCAATCGAGCATCAGCCCAAGCACGAACATGGCTGCTCCGCCCCCGATCATCAGCCAATCGGATGTCTTGAATTTGCCGAAGTCCATGTGTCTGTCCCCTTGGGTTGTTCGCCGTGATGTACAGCCCCCGCTGGGCACCGTAGCCCTCCTGCAGGGACACGACCGGCGATCGCCCGTCACGTGACGCGAATCGTGACATGTGATCGCCCCGGTCTCATTGGCTACGGTCGCGTGCGTGCCCACTGCGCTGCTCTCCGTGTATGACAAGTCCGGCATCGTCGAGTTCGCCGAGTCGCTCCACCATCTGGGCTGGTCGCTCGTCTCGAGCGGCGGGACCGCGCGGGCGATCGCCGATGCGGGTGTCCCCGTGACCGACGTCGCGGAGTTGACCGGGCTTCCTGCGATCCTCGGACACCGGGTGGTGACGTTGCATCCGAAGATCCACGGCGGGATCCTCGCCGACCCGACCGACGCCGAGCACGTCGCCGACATGGCCCACCACGGCATCGAGCCGATCGACCTCGTCGTCGTCAACCTGTATCCGTTCTCCTCCGATCCGAGCATCGAGCTCATCGACATCGGTGGTCCCGCCATGGTGCGCGCCGCTGCGAAGAACCATGCCCACGTCGGGGTCCTCGTGGACCCGGCCGACTACCAGTCGGTACTCGACGAACTGGGCGACGGTGGCGCGTTGGCCGCTTCGACACGGCGCCGCCTGGCGCGAACTGCGTTCGCCCATACGGCTGCCTACGACGCGGCAATCGTCACCTGGTTCGACGAATCGCAGCCCGCCGACGAGGCGGCCTTGCCGTCGTCGATCCATCTGGCGCTCGAACTGGCACAGCCGTTGCGGTACGGCGAGAACCCGCATCAGATGGGTGCCCGGTACCGGCAGGCGGGAGCGACGAGCTGGTGGGACTCGATGACCCAACACGGTGGCAAGGAGCTGAGCTACCTCAACGTCTTCGACACAGAAGCCGCGTGGCGGCTGGTGCACCGATTCGACGAGCCTGCGGTCGTGGTCGTCAAGCACGCAAATCCGTGCGGTGTCGCCGTGGCCGACGACATCACCGAGGCGTACGTGCGGGCCAATGCCTGCGACCCGGTCAGTGCGTTCGGTGGCATCATCGCCGCGAACCGGACGGTCACGGCTGAGATGGCCGCCGCCATTGGCGACGTCTTCACCGAGGTGGTCGTCGCCCCCGACTTCGAACCTGCGGCTCTGGAGATCCTCGCCGTGAAGAAGAACCTTCGCGTGATGTCGGCCAACGCGGCATCACCGCTGCCGTTCGACGTGCGACCGGTCGACGGTGGCCTGCTCGTGCAACAGCCGGATCTGGTCGCCGGGCGAAGCGATCAGTGGCGCGTGGTCACTGCGGTGACGCCGAGCGACCAGCAGTGGGCCGATCTCGAGTTCGCCTGGCAGGTGTGCGCCGCCGTCAGCAGCAATGCGATCGTCTATGCGAAGGACCTGCAGGCGTTCGGTATCGGCGCGGGGCAGCAGAACCGACTCGACTCGGCGCGTATCGCGGCGGAGCGTTCCGCTGGACGGGCGTCGGGAGGAGCGTGCGCGAGCGATGCCTTCTTCCCGTTCCGGGACGGCCTCGACGCTGCTGCTGCGGCGGGGATCGCAACAGTGATCCAACCGGGCGGCTCGGTTCGTGACGACGAGGTGATCGCCGCCGCCGACGAGCATGGCATCGCCATGGTCTTCACCGGCCAGCGTCACTTCCGCCACTGAGTGTTACATCTGGGGTCTGACCCCAGATGTAACACTCCAGATCTGGCGCTGAGTCAGGCGATGACCGACGCCGGCTCGGCGGCTGCGCCATGGTCGTTCGGGCCGTTGGTCCCCTCGAGGATGAAGAACACCAGCAGCACGAGGCCGCCGAACGGGATCAGGCCGATCAGCATCCACCAACCGGACTTGTTCGTGTCGTGGAGCCTCCGGATCCCGACAGCGACCGTCGGCACGATCAGCGTCAGATAGAGAGCGACCAGCAGGATGACACCGATCACGCCCAGTGCAGACGACACGGCGAAGAGGATCCCGGTGACGATCCATCCGACGACATAGATCAGCCATGTTGCAAGGGCGTACCACCAGAACTCGGCGCGGCTCGCCCGTCCGTCGAACTTCGTGTAGCGCTGCAGGACGACGGTTTTCCAGATGTTGACCATTTCCATGCGACGGTGTCCCCTGTCCCTCGATTGGTGTGCCAGCGCAACGTAGCACCGGCTCGGATGCCAACGCGGGTTCTCCGGGGCGGGCTCGCGTGGCCTCGACGTGGGTAGCTTGGTCCGATGGCCCGGATCCCGGATCTTCTCGCGAGCAAGCGGACGCTGTCGTTCGAGTTCTTCCCCCCGAAGACCCCGGCCGCCAACATGACGCTCGGTCGGACCGTGGCCGCGATCGAGTCGCTCGATCCCGACTTCGTGTCGATCACCTACGGCGCCGGCGGATCCGATCGGCACCGCACCGGCGATGTCGTCGAGTGGATGCTCGGTGAGACCTCTTGGACACCGATGCCACACCTGACCTGTCGGGGCCACCACCGCACCGACGTGGGTGCGCTGCTGGAGCACTACGCCGACCTCGGGATCGAGAACATCCTTGCGCTCGGTGGTGATCCACCCGCCGGGGGAGTCGAGGAGCCGGGTGACTACCTCTATGCCATGGACCTGCTCGAGGACGTGGTCGCGTCCGGCTCGTTCGCCACTGCTGTGGCAGCGCACCCGGAGGTGCATCCCCGTTCGCCCGATCGTGCGACCGACCGCCGCCACCTCGCCGACAAGCTGGCGATCGCCGACTTCGCGCTCACCCAGTTCTTCTTCGAGGTCGAGCACTGGGTGCGACTCGTCGATGAGTTGGCCGCCCTCGGTGTCGACAAGCCGGTCCTCCCGGGCATCATGCCGATCAACAACAAGGCGATGGTGAAGCGGATGGCCGAGATGAGTGGCGCGGCGTTGCCCCGTTGGCTGGCTGATCGCCTCGACGCGACCGACGATCCCGACGAGGTCCGTCGAATCGGCGTCGACGTCGCCACCCAACTCTGTTGCGACCTCATCGAGGCCGGGACGCCGGGACTCCACCTCTACGCGCTGAACCGACCCGAATCGGTCGTCGAGATCTGCCTGAACCTCGGTCTGACCTCGGTCTGAGCGATACTGGGCAGCGCATGACCGCAGTCCCCGACGCACCGGACGCCCCGACGCGGGCGGCACCTCGGTCGCGACGGCCGGGGGCGCCGAGCGAGATCAGCCGTGTTCCCTACCTGCCGGGTCTCGACGGCATGCGTGCGCTCGCCGTCGTGGCGGTCATGGTGTATCACGCCAACTCCGACTGGTTGCCTGGCGGTTTTCTCGGCGTCGAGGTGTTCTTCGTGATCTCCGGCTACCTGATCACGCTGCTGCTGATCTCGGAGAAGGAGCGCACGTCGAACGTCGACATGAAGCAGTTCTGGATCCGGCGCGCCCGGCGCCTCCTGCCGGCGCTGTTCGCGATGATGATCGCGCTGACGATCTGGACGGCACTGTTCGAACGCGACGCACTCGGCAAGCTGCGCGGCGACGTGATCGCAGCGTTCTTCTACGTGTCGAACTGGTACCAGATCTGGACAGGCGCCGGGTACACGGCAGCGAACGACTTCGCGCCGCTGCGCCACCTGTGGAGCCTCGCTGTCGAGGAGCAGTTCTACTTGATCTGGCCGATCGTCATGTTCGCGCTGCTGCGCGGTGGGAGCCGCAGGATCGCCGACATCAGCCGCTACCTCGTGCTCGCCGCGCTCGCCATCACCGTGCTGACGGCGCTGCTCTTCTACTCCGGCCCCATCGGAACCCCTGCGGTCACCCCCGACGCGTACTGGACGATCTTCGGGCGCCCGATCTCGAAGATCGACGCCCTGTACCTGGCCACGCCGACCCGGGCCGGCGGCCTGCTGCTCGGCGCTGCCTTCGCGATGATCTGGCGTCCGGTGGCCGTGATGCGCGGGCCACTGCGAACCAAGGGCAGGTTGCTCGACGGCATCGCGCTCCTCGGGTTGATCGCGTTGGGAGCGATGGTCTGGTCGATGTACCTGATCGACGCCGACGGCGCCAACGCATGGGTGTTCCGGGGCGGTCTGCTGCTCTGCGCGATCGCCACGCTGATGATCGTGTCAGCGGTGACCCACGAGCGAGCGATCACCCCTCGCGTGCTCAGCATCCCGGCGCTCTTGTGGATCGGAACCCGGTCGTACGGCCTGTATCTCTTCCACTGGCCGATCTTCCAGATCATGCGCGACATCGCCGGCAACAAGCTGAAGCTGCACGAGTTCTTCGTGGCGATGGCGCTGACGTGTTTCATCACCGAACTGTCGTACCGGTTCCTGGAGACCCCGATTCGCAAGGGAACGCTGGGCGCATCGATCGCTCGGATCCGCCGTTCACCGGTGCCCGGACCCCGCCGGGCCCTGTACGGGTTCGGTGCGGTCGTGGTCGCCCTGACGTTGTTCGCCGGTGTGAGCCTGGCGACGGCGCCGGTCGAGGAGAACGAGGTCCGCCAAACGCTCGACGAGGGTGCCGAGTTCACCTGCGACGTCGTCAACGACCCGACCTGCTCGGGTACGGAGCCGACCGATCCGGAGGTCACCGCGAACGTGTCGACCGCTCCGGCGGACTCGACCGATCCTTCTGGATCGGCGGTGCCGCCGGCCGTCGTGGAGACCACCACGACGACGACGGCGCCTCCCGTTCCGATCGCACAGTTCGCCCTCGGCGACTCCGTGATGCTCGGCGCCGCGGGCGAACTCACGACCAGGGGGTACACCGTCGACGCCAAGGAGAGTCGCCAGTTCTCCGACGGCCGCGCCATCGTCGAGCAGTTGCGTGACGCGGGTCGGCTGGGCGATGTGGTGGTCGTTCATCTCGGCACGAACGGCAACATCAACCCCGACGATCTGACCGCGATGATGGACGCCCTCGCCGACGTGCCCCAGGTGCTGCTCTTGACGATCGACGTCGATCGTGCGTGGACTGCTGGCAACAACGATCTGATCCTCAGTGCAGCAAGCGCGTATCCGAACGCGTCGGTGCTCTACTGGGCCGATCTCGCCGACGACTGCCCGGGCAACTGTTTCCAGGACGACGGCTACCACCTGCGCCCCGACGGCCAGGTGTACTACGCGTCCTTGATCGACGGGGCCCTCGAGGCTCCTGCCTGACCGGCACGCAGTGTGGAGCCTGATCTGACGCCGACAGCGGCATCGTCGGCATGACGCCGTCGACGCATCCGGCTCGGCGATACTGAATGACCCATGTCCACGCTCGCGCCTCCTCGAGTGGAATCGGTTCGAGACGACCGAGCCCACATCAGCCGGGTCCCCTACCTTCCGGGGCTCGACGGGATGCGCGCACTCGCGGTGGTGGCCGTGATGGTGTACCACGCGAACAGCGACTGGCTGCCGGGCGGCTTTCTCGGCGTCGAGATGTTCTTCGTCATCTCCGGCTATCTGATCACACTGCTGCTGATCTCCGAGCGCGAGCGGACCTATCGGATCTCGCTGCGTCATTTCTGGATGCGCCGCGCCCGGCGCCTACTCCCGGCGCTGTTCACGATGATGTTCTTCGTCACGGTCTGGACGGCGATCTTCAAGAGCGAGGCCCTCGGCGCGCTGCGCGGGGATGTGATCGCCGGCTTCTTCTACGTGTCGAACTGGTACCAGATCTGGGAAGGGCTCGGATACACCGCGGCGGGCGACTTCGCGCCGTTGCGGCACCTGTGGAGTCTGGCGGTCGAAGAGCAGTTCTATCTGTTCTGGCCGGTGGTGATGATCTTCCTGCTGGGGCGCAATGGCACCCGACAGGTTGCTGCGGTGAGTCGATGGCTCTTCGTCGCCGCGGTCATGATCACCGTCGCGGTGGCGCTGTTGTACTACCCGGGCCCGATCGGCGAGCCGAACGTCACGCCCGACGCCTACTGGTGGATCGGCGATCGCCCGATCGCGAAGATCGACACCTTGTACCTCGGCACGATCAGCCGCCTGAGTGGCATTCTGCTCGGCTCGGCCTTCGCCATGATCTGGCGCCCGCTCGCGATCGTGCGGGGGCCGCTGCGGTCGAAGGGACGGCTCTTCGACGTCGGTGCGCTCGCGGCGATCGTCGGCTTCGGATGGTTGTGCTGGACGATGTACCTCGTCACACCCAGCGGGGCCGATCCGTTCGTCTTCCGCGGCGGGCTGTTCCTCGCGGCACTCGCGACGCTTGCGATCATCGCGGCGGTCACCCACCGGGGCGCTCACGCCAACCGGGTGCTCGGGAACCCACTCTTTCGTTGGATCGGCACCCGTTCGTACGGCCTCTACCTCTACCACTGGCCGATCTACCAGATGATCCGCGGGGTGGCGGGCAACAAGCTGACGGTGCGAGAGTTCCTCTTCGCGCTGCTGTTGACCGTGATCGTGACCGAGGCCTCGTATCGATTCGTGGAGACGCCGATTCGCCAGGGACGGTTCGGGGCGAGATGGCGCCGCATCTTCTCCGGAGCACGCCGCGGTCCCAAGCTCGTGGCCTCGGGCGCCGTCGCGATGGCCGCTGCGATCGCGCTGTTCGTCGGCGCTGCGCTGATGTCCGCACCACTCGAGCAGAACGAGATCGCCCAGGCCCTCGATGCCGGCGAGAACTTCACCACCGATCTGCTCGCCGCCGACGACATCCCCGTGGCGTCGACCACGACCAGCACGACCACGTCGACGACCGTCGTTCGTCCCACGACGGTGCCGGCGCTCGTCGATGCCGGGGTCGATCCCTCCGGATCCGTCGTCGCCGAGACGACGACGCCGTCCACGACTCCGTCCACCACCGCCGCGCCGACCACGGCACCCCCGAAACCCGTGGGCCAGCTCGGGGTCGTCACCAACCTCGACGGCCTTGCGCCGCTCGCGATCCCTGCGAACGTGTCGGGATTCCCACTGGTCGCGCTCGGCGACTCGGTGATGCTCGGTGCAGCCGAGGAGCTCCAAGCTCGCGGGTTCCAGGTCGACGCGTTGCAGAGCCGGCAGATGAAGGAGTTCGTCCCGACGATGCAGGCACTGAAGGACAACGGAACCTTCGGGTCGGTGGTGGTCGTGCACCTGGGGACCAACGGCGGCTTCAGTCAGGAGACGCTCGACTCGATGCTGGCCACCCTTGCCGATGTGCCCGTCGTGCTGTTGCTGACCGGCAAGGCCGATCGAGGTTGGATCGCCGACAACAACGCGAAGCTCCGTGCGGTTCCGGCGACGTATCCCAACGTGACGGTCGTGGATTGGGAGGTGCTGTCGGCGAGCTGTGAGGGGCGCTGCTTCTACGACGATGGCATCCATCTGACGCAGTCGGGTCAGGACTTCTACGCCGACGCGATCGGCCGCGTCCTCGCCCAACCCTGAGCCCAACTGTCACACCGTGCCGGGTCAAACGTGACAGTTCGGCGGCTTGGGTGTCGCTCGGGCCCCGGCCTACGCTCGGGGTATGACCACACCTGTTCGCGTTGCCGTCACCGGTGCTGCTGGCCAGATCGGCTACAGCATCCTCTTCCGTATCGCCTCGGGCTCGATGCTCGGTCCCGACACGCCGATCTCGCTGCAGCTGCTCGAGATCACACCGGCGCTCGGTGCGCTCGAAGGTGTCCGCATGGAGCTCGACGACTGCGCATTTCCCCTCCTCGCTGACGTCGTCTGCACCGACGACCCCGACACCGCCTTCGGTGATGTGGACGTCGCCATTCTCGTCGGCTCGATGCCGCGCAAGGCGGGGATGGAGCGTGCCGATCTGCTGTCGGCCAACGGCGGGATCTTCAAGCCTCAGGGCGAGGCGCTCTCGCGTTCTGCCACGCCCGACGTGAAGGTCCTCGTCGTCGGCAACCCGGCCAACACCAACGCGCTGATCGCGCAGCGCAACGCCGCCGACCTCGACCCGCGCCGCTTCACGGCGATGACCCGACCGATGACCTCGGCGTAGTAGTCCTGGCCCGCCTGGGTGAGGTGGATCCCGTCGTCGTAGAAGCAGCGCCCCGGGCACGCCGCCGACAGCACCTCCCAGTCGATGACAGCAGCGTTCGGGTAGCGCTCGGGGACGGTGCGCAGCTTGGAGTTGTTGTCGGCCACCCAGCCCCGATCGGCTTTGGCAGTGAGCAGCAGCACCACGGGCACGTCGGCGAGCGTGGCGAGCATCGCATCGAGTGTCTCATCGCTGAAGCCGCCATTGGTCCCCAGGTGGACCACGACGACAGAGCCGAACGTGCCGTTGTCGCGAAGCGTCTGCATCGTGGGGACGAACGCATTCATCTGCCGACTCTGCAGCGCGTCGACCTGGAACCCGCGTGCTTGCAACTCCTCCGCAGCACCGAGCATCACCGAGTCGCCGAGCGCCACGAGCGGGAATCCGGCCACAGTCGGGGGGATGTCGATGGTCGGGAGGCCGTCGAGCGTGGTGACCACGCCCAACTGCCCGACGGGTGCCAGCGACGGCGCCACCGTGGTCGGGGCGACAGTCGCGGGTGGCACCGATGTGGGTGCAACGGTCGACGAGGGGGAATCCACCCCGGGGCCCACCGGACCGGAGAAGTCGGGGATGACCGCTGCGCCGGAGCCGAGATCGTTGATCGTCGTCGACGGTGATGCCAAAGGGACCTCGTCGACATCGAGCAGATCGGTGGTGAACTCCTCGCCGGCGTCGAGGGCTTGGGCGATCTCGTTCTGCTCGAGCGGTGCCGTCATCAGCGCCGCACCGACGACCAGCGCGATCACCGTCACTGCTGATACCGCAGACGTCAACACCAGCTTGGGGCCCCGGCGAGAACCAGCGAAGACCCGGCGCCACGCCAGCGTGAATCGGCCCTGCCTGATCGGTGTCTCCACGAGGCGGTAGGACGCCTCGGTGATCAGCCCGGTGAGGATCAGCGCGACGACGAACTGGTTGAAGGTGAGCTTGTTTCCCGCCACCCCTCGGATCATCTGGTAGATCGGCCAGTGATACAGGTACAGCCCGTACGAGCGGGTGCCGACCCACCGGAACACTGGATTGCCGAGCACCCGGTTGGCGTGGGCCCCCCGATGCGTGACTGCCGCAATGATCGCCAGCGTGGCGAGACCCGCCAGGAACAACCCCCCGCGAAACAAGAACGGGTCCGCACCGCTTGGCGTGGCGAGATAGGTGTTCCAGCACAGCCAGCCGAAGAACACGACGGCAATCAACGCCAACGCGTCGAACAGACGACCCTTCGAGCGCAGTGGGCCGCGCACGATTGCCAGAGGACGCCACACCATCGCAAAGGCGGCGCCGAGCAGGATGCCGCCCAGGCGGCTGACGGTGCCGAGATAGAGGGCGTCGACCTTGGCGATCGGACGATCGCCGATCCACCAGTAGGCGTCGGGGGTGACGTTCGGTTCGCCGATCGGGCCGGCGTAGAACAGCACAGCGACCGTCACGGTGATCGCCACCGACGCAATGAACAACCACCGACTCACCGACGCCACCTGGCGAGTGCCGTTGCGGCCAAGCAGGAAGATCATCACGACCGGCCAGAACAGGTAGAACTGCTCCTCGACAGCGAGGCTCCACAGGTGCCGCAACGGCGCGAAGTCGCCCGCCGCGGTGTACCCGAGGCCCACCCAGATCTGGTAGTAGTTCGACACGTAGAAGAACCCAGCGATCACGTCTCCACGCAACGCTCCGAGGTCCTTGCTCCGATACACCGCAGTCCACGCGGTCACGAGCAGCATCATCGTGAACAACGCCGGGAGCAGCCGCCGAGCACGGCGGATCCAGAAGTGGCGCAGCGAGATCCGGTAGGTGCGCTCCCGCTCGGAGATCAACAGCAACGTGATCAGGTAGCCCGAGATCACGAAGAACATCTCCACGCCGAGGAAACCGCCGGGCAGCCAACTGCTGTTGGCGTGATACACCATCACCGCCACGACCGCGAGCGCCCGCATGCCATCGAGACCGGGCAGATACGGAACGCCACTGATGAGCGCCCGGTCGGCGGACAGAGGTTCCGCCCGCAGCGGGGCGATCGTAGACATGGCGAGACCAGTATCGCCGAGGGAACGGGCACAACACCGTCATGTGCTCGACGATGGCCGGTCCGGCGCTGCACTGCGGGTGACGCCCGGCCTGTCATACCCGGCGTATCAAGCCGGGAGTGTGGTCGACTCAGCCTGCAGGTTGCAGGGCACCCTCGATCAGCGCGGCGTAGTACACCTGACCGTCGGCTCGCAGGTGATAGCCGTCGCTGTAGAAGCAGTTGCCCGGGCACGCGTCGGAGAGACCCGACCAGTCGAGCAACGACACGTTCGGATATGCGTTCACCGTGTCGTAGATGAGCGAATTGTTGGCGGGAACCCATTCGACCGGGGCATCGAGGGTGAGCAGCAACACCTGGGGCACCTCGGCCAACGCCTTCATCATGCGCGTCATGTCGTCGGTGCCGATGGCGCCATTGGTGCCGAGATGCACCACCACCACGTCGCCGAGACGGCCCTGCGACTGCAACGTCAGCACGGTGTCGAGGCCGTTCACGAACGCCCGACTCTCGACTGCATCCACAGTGAAGCCCTGC
>JBGSII010000466.1:0-6904 GCA_041742555.1 Ilumatobacteraceae bacterium | reverse complement strand
CAGTTGGCGAACCGCATCTTCAGTTTTGGGTAATGTTAGAAACGAAGCCGCTTCTAAGCTTGGCTTAAAAGATAATTCGCTAGCGGCTTTTGCTTGGATTGTTGATTTTCCGATGTATGACTATTCAGAAATTGAAGAAGGAAGAATTGACTTTGCCCACAATCCTTTTTCTATGCCTCAGGGAGGACTTAAGGCCTTAAAAGATATGGCTCCACTTGATATTTTAGCTTATCAATACGACTTAGTCTTAAATGGTTTTGAAATTTCTAGTGGTGCAATTCGTAATCATGAGCCAGAAATTATGTATGAGGCTTTTAGAATAGCTGGTTATACCAAAGAACAGGTTGACGCAAAATTTGGAGCGATGATTAATGCTTTTTCTTACGGCGCTCCACCTCATGGCGGTAATGCTCCCGGACTTGATAGAATTTTAATGATTCTAAATGACTGGGATTCAATTCGTGATATTTATGCTTTTCCTAAAGACGGACAGGGAAGAGATTTAATGACAGATGCTCCGAGTGAAGTTTTTCCTAATCAGCTTGACGATTTAGGGATTATGCTTAAAAAAGATAAAAAATAATTTAATAAATTTAATTAAAATTATATGTCAGAAAATCACAGCGCTAAGTACGCTTTCTACTACCTCCTGTCTCTAGTGGCTTTGGTTTTTGTTTCCGTTTCAGTGGGTTTAATTTCTTTTGGAATTATTAACCAAGCAGTGGCCGATACCTTGGCCTTAAACGCTTACAGAGATTATAATAGTCAATTTCGTTTTGCAATTTCGGCACTCTTAATCGCCACTCCTATTTTTTATCTAATTTCTCGCTTAATTAATCGTGGTTTACAGAAGAAAGAATTAGATCAGGATTCTGGCATTAGACGCTGGTTAACTTATTTTATTTTGTTAGTTTCTTCAGTTACTGTTCTCGGAGTATTTATTAGCGTGATTAATAATTTTTTATCGGGCGAATTAACTTTAAGCTTTGTTCTTAAGGCGCTAACAATGTTAATTATTTCTGGTTCAGTTTTTTCTTTCTATCTTTATGATATTAAAAGAAAAGATGCAACTCAAAAAGATAAGGTCGTTAAGATTTTTTTCGCAATTTCCTTAACCCTTATTTTAGCGGCTTTTATTTCCGCTTGGTTTTTTATGGAATCACCACGATCGGATGCTCGCCGCTGAAGGTGCCGGACACATCGTCCACGACCTGCCGCTGCGCGCCGACGGTCGCATGGTCGCGCTGGAGTCGCGGCCGTGGCGTCTCGATCCGATCCCGCTCGTGATCGACGGCGACGAGTTCGTCTCGCTCGCTGACGGCGCAATCGCGCGGATGCAGATGCTCGAGTCGATCGTCGACGACCTGTACGGCGCACGTACGTTGTTGCGCGACGGGGTCGTCGATCACGTGGCGCTGTGGGGGAGTCCCCGGTACCGCCTCGCAGCGTTCGGGCAGCGACCACATCGACGATGGCTCACGAACTATGCCGTCGACGTCGTTCGGGGCGCCGACGGGCGGTGGCGCGTCGTGCGCGATCTGACCGACGCGCCTGCCGGTGTCGGGTACGCGCTGCTCGGTCGAGCGGTGGCAGCACGAGTGCACCGCGATGTCATCTCGCAGCTGCCGGCGGGCCGCGCGCTCCGGTCGCTCGACCCGTTCGCCGATCGGTTGCGTGACGGTCTTGCAGATGTCGCGTTGAACCGCAACCCCCGCATCGTGGTGTTGTCCGGCGGCGTCGATCACCCGTCGTTCGTCGAACAGTCGTATCTCGCGTCCCGGCTCGGGCTGAACCTCGCCGAGGGGGCCGACCTCGTCGTACGTCAGCGGCGGGTCTGGCTGCGCTCGCTGTCGGGGTTGGAGCCGATCGACGTGATCTTCCGGCGTCTCGAGGACGACCGTGTCGACCCGATGGAGGTCAATGCCCAGGGCGGCGCCGGCGTTCCCGGCCTGCTGCTCGCCGCCAGGTCGAGAGGCGAGAGTCTGGCGAACGCGCACGGGAGTGGCGTGCTCGAGGACCCCGCGCTCGGCGAGTACTGGGATGCGGCAGGTGCGTGGTTGACCGGACGGACGTCGGACTACCAGGGAGTGTGGCCGCTGCCGTTCATGCCTGCCGCCGAGCGTGCAGAGCGAGCCTGGACGATGTGGCCCTGCTTCGACGGGAACCGCGCGGTCGAGCGGGCGATCACCTTGCGCCTGCATCTCGTGGCGAGCGACAAGGGCATCGACGTACTCCAGGGCGGGAGCGCTCGGGTGATGATGCCCGGTGACGATCCGATCCGGCCGACCGCGGCAACCGCCAAGGACGTCTGGGTGATCGGTGGGACGGTGGCGCCCCCGCTCCTGCGCCGCCGCGATCCCCTCCCGCAGGTCGACTTGATCGCATCCGTGCCGACACGAGCGGCGGAGGCGCTGTTCTGGGCCGGGCGGGCGATGGAGCGCGCCGAGATCCTCGCCCGCGCCATGGAGGTGGTGCTCGATCGAACGAGCGGGCTCGTCGCTGCGGAAGTCGCCGAGCCGTGGGTCGATCACGGGCTCGACATGCTCGCCGTGATCGCCGGCGTGCCCGTGAATCCGGGCGTCGAACCCCGCGCCGGGGTGATCTTCGCGGCGGGTGTCGAAGCGTTGGCGAAGCAGCTCGGGTCGTTCCTGGCCGAAGCGTCATCCGTACGCGACTTCTTCTCGACCACTGCCGGTCGCATGCTTGCTCGACTGGCCGAGTCACGGGCCCAGTTGCGGTGGATGGTCGCCGAGGACGGCTCGCCGAATCCTTCGGTCGTCGACATCGCCCGAATCGACGGTCGAGCGCTCGAGTCGATTCTCGTCGACCTCGCATCGCTCGTCGGGCTCTGGAACGAGAGTGTCGTCCACGGCCCCGCGTGGCGATTCGGGGAGGTGGGCCGACGACTCGAACGAGCCTTCGGCGTGATCGACGGCCTGCGTGGTGCGTTTGGGCTGTACAGCGACGCGACGGTGTTCGACCAGGCGTGGGTGGGTGCAGGGGTCGATGATCCTCGGCTCGACTTCCAGCGCCAGCGGGTGGTCGAGTTGATCCTGGCGACGAACGAGAGCCTCGTCGCCTACCGACGCCGCCATCGCAGCGACGTCGAGTTCGAGACGGCCCTGAACCTCGTGGTCGCCGATGTCCACAATCCTCGTGCGGTCGCCTCGGCGATCCGCGAGGTGCGTCACCAGGCAGACCGGTTGGGATGGGTTCGTGGCGTTGAGGACTCGACGCTGATGCTCGACGCGCTCGCCGCGGCATCGTTCGAGTCCGTCGAGTCGACCGCCGCGGTTCTCGGCGAGGTGTTCGACGGGTGTGACCGGCTCGCTCGTGACGTCGTCGGGTCGTACCTGGCGGCGCCGGTCGACCCGCGCATCATGGGGCGGAGCTGACGTGCCCGGGCAGCGCTATCGGGTGGTGCATCGCACCGAGTATCGCTATGGCACGACGATGCTCGACGGCTACAGCGTCGCGTGCGTGCTCGCCCGGGCGACGCCGTCGCAATCGGTGTCGTCGTCGGTCGTCACGACCTATCCGGCACCCGACGAGTACGACGAGCGAGACGACGTCTTCGGGAACCGTGTCGTTCAATTCGGCCTCCACCAGCCGCACGACGGCCTCGTGGTCGAGGCCGTCACCGAGGCGCAGGTCTGGTCGCAAGGTCTGCCGCGAAGCGAGGTCGCTTGGGAGCGCGTCGCCGCCTCGATCGCCGGAGCCCGAGGACCGATCGCGCTCGACGTCGCCCCGTTCGTGGCGCCGTCGAGGTTCGTCACCGTCGATGCGAACCGTCTCGATCTGTTCGGGTTGGCATCCGGGTCGTTCCTGCCTGGTCGCAGCATCGTCGAGGCAACCGCGGCGCTCTGCTCCGAGATCTTCGAGACGTATTCGTTCGACCCCCTCTTCACGGAGGTGAGTACGCCGCTCGACATGGTGTTGCAGGAACGCCGTGGCGTGTGTCAGGACTTCGCACACCTTGCCGTCGGCGCGCTTCGCACGATCGGGCTCGCGGCGCGGTACGTCAGTGGATACATCGAGACCGATCCGCCGCCTGGCGAGGCGAAGACGGTCGGCGCCGATGCGTCGCACGCCTGGTGTTCCGTCTGGATTCCCGACCACGGCTGGCTCGACTTCGATCCCACGAACGGTGTGCTCGCGCCGGCGCGCCACGTCACCATCGGGTGGGGTCGCGATTACGCCGACGTCGCGCCGGTGCGTGGCGTGGTCGTCGGGCCTGCGTCGTCGCAGTCGCTGTCGGTGTCGGTCGACGTGACTCGTCTCTGACCACATCCCCTGCCCGTTTGCGTGCGGATCTGGATGGGATGGTCCATCGTGAATGCAACGCAAACGGGGTTGGGTGGCAGCGGTCGACGTGTGACATCGGGCGGCTGATGGATCCGGTTGTCGGATGCCGAGCGAGGTTGGGCAGGATTGGTGCAATGCCGACGACCGCCGAAGAAGTCCCGGAACCGACGCGGCTGCTGACGCGTCCGTTCCTGATCGTCACGGCGACGGCGCTGGTGTTCTTCGTCTACATCGGGATCCTCGTCCCGATCGTGCCGTTGTTCATCGAAGGTCCGCTCGCGCGCGGTGAGTTCGGCATCGGACTCGCGATCGCGGTGTTCGCCGGCGCCGCAATCATCGCCCGGCCGTTGCTGGGTCGGATCGCCGACCGGTACGGGCGTCGGGTGCTCCTCGTCGGTGGCGCAGTGCTCGCCGGATTCGCGGGCATCGCCACGAGCCAGGTGACCGAGTTCTGGCAGCTGTTGGCGTTGCGCGGAGCGATGGGGATCGGCGAGGCCGCGGTGTTCGTCGGTGCTGCGACGTTGATCGCCGATCTCTCGCCGCGCGATCGGCGGGCCGAGGGAGCGAGCTATTTCTCGGTCGCAGTGTTCGGCGGGATCGGCGTCGGGCCGATCATCGGCGAATGGCTGCTCGACGACACGAACTACGAGCGAGCATTCATCGTCGCCGGGACGTTCGCGTTGCTCGCCGCCGTCGTCGGGATGTTCGCTCCCGCCCGCGTCGAGCCGCTCGATTCGATCGAGGAGACGATTGCGTCGGCTGCGTCGACGTCGGGTCGCCGCCGCATCATCCATCCAGCGGCCGTCATGCCCGGCATCGTGCTCGCAGCAGGGGTGGCTGCGTTCTCGACGTTCGGAGCGTTCCTCCCGGAGTACTCGCGGGAGGTCGGACTGGCGACGTCGGGCGGGCTGTTCGCCGTCTATGCGCTCACGTCGGTCCTCGTGCGCATCTTCGGTGCGACGCTGCCTGAACGCCTCGGCCCGCGACGCGCGGTGACGATTGCGCTCGGTATGTTGGCGATCGGACTCGCGACGTTGGCGCTCGTGCCAACGGTGCCCGCATTGTGGGTGGCGTCGGTGCTCGTCGGGATCGGGATCGCGTTCAACTATCCATCTCTGCTTGCGCTCACGGTCAATCGCGTGAGCGACAGCGATCGAGCCTGGGCGATCAGCTCATTCACGATGTTCTTCGAGATCGGTTCGGTGTTCGGTGGCTTGTTCATCGGAGCATTTGCACAGGCCGTCGGCAAACAGACGGGTTTCTTCGGTGGCGTGATGTGCTGCCTCGTCGGCCTCTACCTCCTGCGGTTCAAGCTCGTCCCCGCCGGTTCGCCCGACGCCGGTCCGATGAGAACGCCCGGCATGCCGTACACCCCGGTCGCTGGCGACTGACCATCGCCGCCGAACCCACGTTTGTGTTGCATTCCGGATGGGGCGGTCCATCCGAATCTGCACGCAAACGGGTTGGGCGATGGGGCTGGGGCGTGATGTCCGATTCCCGCTGGGCCAGGACTCGACGAGGGGGCATGATGGAGCGGTGCCGCCGCTCGATCACGACCATTGCTACCTCGCCGTGCAGAGCCGCGACCAACGGTTCGACGGTTGGTTCGTCACGGCCGTGCGTACGACGGGCATCTACTGCAGGCCGAGTTGTCCGGCGATCACACCCAAACGTACGAACGTCGAGTTCCACCCCACGGCCGCCGCGGCGCAGCAACGCGGGTTCCGGGCGTGCAAGCGGTGCCGGCCCGACGCATCGCCGGGCTCACCCGAGTGGAATGTTCGCCAGGATGTCGTCGCACGAGCAATGCGGCTGATCGCGGACGGTGTCGTCGAACGTGACGGTGTCGGTGGACTCGCCCGACGGCTCGGCTACAGCGAACGCCACCTGAACCGGGTGTTCACCGACGAACTCGGTGCCGGGCCGCTCGCCGTCGCCCGCGCGCAACGAGCCCACACGGCTCGCCTGCTCGTCGAGACGACCTCGTTGTCGCTGACCGACATCGCGTTCGCTGCGGGGTTCGGCAGCGTGCGTCAGTTCAACGACACGATCCGCGAGGTCTTCGCCACGTCGCCGAGCGACCTCCGAGCGGTGTGCCGACCGATGACGGCGTCGGCCGACATGCCCGGGACCAACGGGAGTCGCGTCGCCGTCTCCGTTCGCCTCGCCGTGCGGACGCCGTTCGCCCGGAACGAGGTGATGTCGTTCATCGGCGAGCGAGCGATTCCGGGTATCGAGTCGTGGGACGGCGAGACGTACCGGCGGTCGCTCGACCTGCCCGGTGGGATCGGCGTGGTCGGACTCGTCGCGCACGACGACCACGTTGCCGCTCGGATCGAGTTGTCGTCCTGGAGTGACCTCGGCGTCGTGGTGCAACGCGTCCGCCGGCTCCTCGACCTCGACAGCGACCCCGTCGCAGTCGATGCTGCACTCGGATCCGACCCGATGCTGTCCTCGCTGATTGCGGCAGTCCCCGGACGGCGCGCGCCGGCGAGTGTCGACCCCTACGAGACGGCGATCCGCGCAGTGATCGGCCAGCAGGTGTCGGTCGCCGGGGCCCGCACGGTCGCCGGGCGGATCGTGGAGCGTGTCGCCCGCC
>JBGSII010000465.1:0-17061 GCA_041742555.1 Ilumatobacteraceae bacterium | reverse complement strand
TCGCCGGGAGCGCCGAGAGGCCGGCCGAGCGGGTGCGGCGTGATCAGGGCGCGAGCCACCGACATCTGGCGCGGCACGTGGGCGAAGGCCCCGATGTAGACGCCCACGGTTGGGATGCCTGCCGCTTCGATCACTCGCTGTACGTGTCCAACTGACACGTGGCAGACCGGTCAAACGGGCACGAGGAGTACGAGATCGACCTCGTCGGACTGCAGACGTTCGGCCCACTCCGGGGCGACGTGGTCGCGCAGGCGCAGCTGGGCGGCGGCACCCACGAACGAATACGCGCGGTCGGCGAGCGTCCCGATCCGGCCCTGTTCGGCCAGGTCACGCAGGTGCCCGATCGGGAGGGCAACCTGATGGTCGGCGACGACGGCTGCGATCGGATACCCGCCGTGCCGGACCCGCAGATCGGCGGGCGAGATGTCCGACGGGATGCTCGACAGCGTCGGCGCGGCTCGGAGGAACTCACCGATTCGCGCCTCGGCCTCCGCCTGGGTCATGTCCACGACGCCGAACGGCTGCGGGTCGTCACCGGCGACGAAGTGGCCGCTGGAGGTCACCAGCGCCACTCGACTCTCGGCGAGCGGTTTGGCCGGTCGGGTGAACGGGCCGTCGTCGTAGGAGAAGCGGGCGGCCTCCCCATCGGTCGGTGCGTACGCGTGTTGCTGCGAGGCGATGAACCGCTCGACGAGCGCCCCGGTGTCGCCTCGATCGAGGACATCGTCGATGGTGCCGAGCAGGTCGGCGATGACGTCGGCAGCCGCGGCCGGGCCGAGCGATGCGAGGAACTTGGCGTTCAGGTTGCTGCGCGAGCCGTAGAAGAAGGAGTTCTTGAACTCCTCCAGGGTCTCGGGTGCCTGAGGGTCGTCCGCAGCCGCGGTCGGATCTTCATGCTCGGTCATCGGCCTGCTCCATTCGTCGGGTGGAACCTACGTCGCCCGATCCCCGACGGTGCGATCAGCCCCAGGACGACGACGGCTGCACCCACTCGCAGCGAGACGTCGGCGAGGTTGAAGACCCGTGGGTAGGGGTCGATCGCGATCCAGTCGACAACCGCCCCGCGAGCAGGTCCGGGGGAACGCACGATGCGGTCGATCAGGTTGCCGATGCCGCCACCGAGCATGGCGCCGACTGCGATCGTGGACCACGTTCCGAGACGGTGGCCCTCGAGGCGCCCGCCGGCGATGGCGACCACGGCCACCGTCACGACGGCGGCGGTCACGGCCGTCCACAGCAACGTCGACCCGGTCGCAAGGCCGAACGTTCCGCCCGAATTGCGAACCAGCGTGAGCTCGATCGCGCCCAACGAAGCTCCGCCGTCGCTCCACGACGACACCGCGACGATCTTGGTGATCTGGTCGGCGGCGGCGACCAACGCGGCGACGAGGAAGATCGTGTGGCGTTCGTCGGTCATCGATGGCTCTCCGGTCGGCGGGCGAGACGGTGCCCGGCCCTTCGGGAACCCGGCGCCCCTCGGCGACATTCCGAGCGCCGGTAGTGTCGGCCGGATGTCGGATCGCGAGTGGGGGTTCAGGACTCGAGCAGTTCATGCCGGAGGGATGCCCGACCCGACGACGGGCGCCCGAGCCGTCCCCGTGTACCAGACCACCAGCTTCGTCTTCGACGACACGGCCGATGCAGCGAGCCTGTTCGCGCTGCAGAAGTACGGGTCGATCTACACGAGGATCGGCAACCCCACGATCAACGCACTCGAGGAGCGCCTGGCGAGCCTCGAGGGCGGCATCGGGGCGGTGGCGACGGCCAGCGGTCAGGCCGCCGAGTTCGCGGTGTTCGCTTCTCTGGCCGGAGCGGGCGACCACCTGGTGGCGTCAGCGAACCTCTACGGAGGCACGATCACCCAGCTCGATGTGACGCTGCGCCGGTTCGGTGTCGACACGACGTTCGTCGCCGGGGGTGAGGTCGACGATCTGGAGGCTGCGATCACCGACCGCACCAAGGCGGTGTTCGCCGAGGTGGTCGCCAACCCGTCCGGCGCCGTGCTCGACATTGCGGCGGTGGGCGACATGGCCCGCGCGCACGGGCTGCCGCTGGTGGTCGATGCCACCACGGTCACCCCGTATCTGTGCCAGCCGATCCGTCACGGCGCCGACATCGTCGTGCACTCCGTGACGAAGTTCCTGGGCGGTCACGGCACGACCCTCGGCGGGATCGTGATCGAGTCCGGCACGTTCGACTGGGGTAACGGCCGGTTCCCCACATTCACCGAGCCCGTCGACGCCTATGGCGGGCTGCGGTGGTGGGAGAACTTCGGCGAGTACGCCTTCCTGACCAAGTTGCGCAGCGAGCAGCTCCGCGACATCGGGGCGAGCCTGACTCCGATCGCTGCGTTCCTGCTGCTGCAGGGGGTCGAGACGCTGCCGCAGCGGATGGACGCTCACATGGCCAACACCCACCGCGTGGCGAACTGGCTGCGCGACGATCCGAGGGTGGCCTGGGTGAACTGGGCCGGCCTCGACGACCACCCCCACCACGAGCGCGCGGCGCGGTACGTGCCGGCGGGTCCTGGCGCGGTGTTCTCGTTCGGTGTCGTCGGCGGGCGCGACGCAGGACGCACGTTCATCGAGTCGCTCGAGCTGTGCAGCCATCTCGCGAACATCGGTGACGTCCGAACACTCGTGATCCATCCCGCGAGCACGACCCATCAGCAGTTGTCCGACGACCAGCTCACGGCCGCCGGAGTACCCCCGGACCTGATCCGGATCAGCATCGGACTGGAGGATCCGGAGGACATCTGCTGGGACCTCGATCGCGCCCTCGACGCCGCGGTTGCATCCGGGGCCGACGCATGAACACCGAACGCACGTGGACCGGGCCGTCAGCGCGCGAGCGGCGGTCGTTGCTCGCGCGGACCCGATCCGTCGCCATGGTGGGCGCCTCGGCGAACCCGGCGCGTCCGAGCTACTTCGTGGCCACCTACCTCCTGGCCAGCACCGGCTTCGACGTCTACTTCGTCAACCCCGGCGCCACCGAGATCCTTGGCCGACCGGTGTTCGCGTCACTCGAGGACCTTCCCGTGGTGCCTGATCTGGTGGACGTGTTCCGGCGACCCGAGGACCTGGCGTCCGTGCTCGACGAGACGCTGGCGGTGGGCGCGTCGACGCTGTGGCTGCAACTCGGGCTGTGGGACGACGACGTCGCCCACCGCGCGACGGAGTCAGGCCTCGACGTGGTGATGGACCGATGCCTGAAGATCGAACACGCCCGGTTCCACGGCGGGCTGCACCTGGCCGGATTCGACACCGGCGTGATCTCGTCGCGCCGTCCCGCCCTCGGGTGAGCGGCGGAGATCAGGCGAGGTCGATCTCGACCGGGACGGCCCTGCCCAGCGTGTGCCCGACCGGCGACGTGGCGATCACCTTGCGGTGCAGCGCCTCGATGACGTCGGCCGAAGCGTCGGAATCGAGCTGGACGGTGGCGCGGATCGCCGAGTACCCGGCGTGACCGTCGGGGTCGAGGCCCAGGAACGTGTGCAGGTCGAGATCGCCCTCGAGTTCGACCTGCAGCCGCTCGATCGTCACGCCGGCAGCGGTGGCGTTGGCGGCATAGCCGACCGCAAGGCAGTTGCCGAGCGCAGCGAGGAGCTGCTCGACGGGGTTGGGGGCGGTGTCGGTACCACCGAGGCCCGCTGGTTCGTCCGAGCCGACCGGGGCGAACTCGCGAATCGAGGCACTGGATCGGAATCCCCCGTCCCACGAGACCGACGCTCGCCACGTCGTCGCCGCCACCTCGGGGCTCGACTGGATCTTTTCGGCCAGTCCGGCGACGGCGGCAATGTCGACGGCGTTCAACGTCGAGATGGTCGAGATGGTGTCGGTCATGTGGTGTACTCCCCGAAAGTGGATAAACCCGATTGGAATAGTCAGGAATATACACCGAGTCCCGCTCCAGGCAACTTCCGCTGCCGAACGTTCAGTGGTCGATCGACACCGTGACCGTCCGACCACCGTACCCGTGCTCGAGGTCGCGACCTTCGACGGTCACCTCGCTGACACCGGGCGGGATCGCCACACCACGCTGGGTTCGCGTGAAGGGCTGCTCGTCGGCGTGATCGTGGGCGAGCGTGTGCTCGCCGTACACCGTTGCGTCCGGACCGAGGATGCGCCATCCGTCGGCGTAGCGATCTGGCGCGTCGTACGGGGAACTGATCGTCACCGCGAACGCGAAGACGCCATCGGACTCCTCTTCCACGACAACGTCGATCACGTCGGGGAACCGTTGCTCCGCGCCGGCCGGCGTCGACGGCGGACCTGGCGCTGTCGTCACCGTCGTCGCCGCGGTCGGGCTTTCCGCGGCGGGCTCGTCGTCGGAGCCGCAGCCGCTGAGTGCGAGCGCGACGCCTGCACCGGCGAGTCCGACGGCTCTGATCCGAGATGAGATCGTCGAGCGCACCACCTCAATGTAGGTGTCGACGGAGCCGCCGCTGACGCGGGGCCCCAGCATGGAATGAGGTCGCTTCGGCAGCGGGTTCCCGCGTGTACGAGGGCACGATCGTCGCCGCCGAGCGTGACGTGCCTTCCCGACAGGAGTGCACCATGACCGCAACGCGCGATCAGAACGATGGCCGCCGTATCGAGGACTACGCCCTAATCGGCGATGGCCACACCGGTGCCCTCGTTGCCGACGACGGTGCGATCGAGTGGCTGTGTCTGCCCCGCTTCGATGGCGGGGCCTGCTTCGCTTCGATGTTGGGTGACGAGGAGCACGGCCACTGGACGCTCTCGCCCACGGACACCGTGAGGAACGTCGAGCGGCGGTACCGACCCGGGACGCTCGTGCTCGAGACGGACATGACCACCGACAGCGGCAGCATCCGGATCATCGACTTCATGCCCCACCGTCACGGCACTCCGACACTGGTCCGCATCGTCGAAGGGCTGAGCGGGGTGGTGCCGATGCGCATGACACTGCGGCTGCGCTTCGACTACGGCCGAGCCGTTCCCTGGGTGCGGCGCACCGACGACGGCCTGTGTGCGGTCGCCGGGCCTGACGCGATCGTCATCCACACGCCGGTGCAGCTGCGCGGGGAGAACATGCACACCGTCGCCTCGTTCGAGGTCGCCGCCGGCGAACGCATCCCGTTCACGCTGACGTGGCATCACGCCAATGACGCCGAGCCGCCCGATTGCGATCCGGAACAACAGCTCACACGTACCGAGACCGAGTGGCGCGAGTGGAGCGACCGCACGGAGGTCACCGGCCGATGGGGCGACACCGTGCTGCGATCACTCGTGACGCTCAAGGCGCTGATCTACGAACCATCCGGCGCGATCATCGCCGCGCCCACGACCTCGCTACCCGAGCAGTTGGGCGGCTCCCGGAACTGGGACTACCGCTACAGCTGGCTCCGCGACGCCAGCTTCACGTTGCAGGCGCTGACGGCCAACGGGTGCCTCGCCGAGGCGATGGCGTGGCGGGGATGGCTCCTGCGTGCGATCGCCGGCGACCCCGCACAGTTGCAGATCATGTATGGAATCGACGGCGAACGGCGCTTGCCCGAGCAGGAGCTGGCATGGCTTCCCGGCTTCCACGCGAGTCGACCGGTGCGGATCGGCAACGGTGCCGCAGAGCAGTTCCAGCTCGACGTGTACGGCGAGGTGATGGACGCCATGCACCAGGCCCGGACGATGGGCATGGAGCCCGACGACGACGCATGGGCGCTGCAACGGGTGCTGGTCGACTTCGTCGAACAGCACTGGCGAGAGCCCGACGAGGGCATCTGGGAGATCCGCGGCCCGCGCCAGCACTTCACCCACTCCAAGGTGATGGCATGGGTGGCGTTCGACCGTGCTGCGCGCGCCGTGGAGGAACACGGACTGCCCGGTGACGCATCGAGATTCCGTCAGCTCGCCGACGAGGTCCACCGCGAGGTCTGCACTGCCGGCTTCGACGACCGACTCGGAACCTTCGTGCAGTACTACGGCTCGAGCGAACTCGATGCCAGCCTGCTCCTGCTCCCACTCGTGGGGTTCCTCCCCGCCGATGATCCGCGCATCGTCGCCACCGTCGATGCCATAGAACGCGAGCTCAGCGTCGACGGCCTGGTCCTGCGATATCGCACCGACGGCGCGGGTACCGACGGGCTGGAGGGCGACGAAGGGGCCTTCCTGCTGTGCTCGTTCTGGCTCGTCCAGGCACTCGCGATGTGTGGTGAGACAGTCCGTGCGACCGAGTTGTTCGAGCGCGTGCTCGCGTTGGCCAACGATGTCGGATTGCTCAGCGAGGAGTACGACGCCGTCGGCGGCCGCATGCTCGGCAACTTCCCGCAGGCGTTCTCACACATCGGCCTCGTCAACGCGGCCCGCAGCCTGATGGAACAACCTGATCCCGGTTCGTGATCCGTGTCGGACGCGGCGACTAGTGGAGGAACAGCTGACGGAACCCAGCGGACGCAGCATCCGATCAGAGCAGGGACCCGAGGTCGCTGCCGACGCTGGGGTAGGCGGCAGTCATCGATTTGAGTTGTCGGGTGGTGAGGCCGAGTTTGATGGCGAGCGCGCAGATGTTGATGAGTTCGCCGTACTCGGGTCCCAACAGGTGTGCACCGACGATGGTGTCGGTGGTGCGGTCGCTGAGGATCTTGGCCGCTGCGGTGGTTTCGCCGATGCGGTAGTTGGAGTACCAGCCGCTGGTGTCGGTGTAGCGGACGTCGAGGTCGATGTCGGCATCTCGGGCTTCGGTTTCGAGGAGCCCGACGCGGGTGAGTTCGGGGATGGTGAACACGGCGGTCGCGACGCCGGCGTAGTCCGGGGTGGTGGTCGTGTTCTTGAGCATGTTGGACGCGGCGACTTTGCCTTCGAACACTGCGACGGGTGTGAGCGGCGCGCCGGTGGTGTCGGCGGCGTCACCGGCTGCGTAAATGCGTGAGTTAGTGGTGCTTTGGAGGTGGCTGGCGACGTGGACGCCGTTCGGGCCGTGCGCGATGTCGGCGGCGTCGAGGTCGAGGCGGTCGAGTTCGGGTTGGCGGCCGGCGCCGTGAACGACGAGATCGGTGGAGATCGTGGTCTGTTGGCCGTGGTCGTCGAGGGTGACGTCGTAGCCGTCGGTGGTGGAGTGGACAGAGACGATCTCGGTGTTGCGATGGATATCGATGCCCACGGTGTGGCTGCGGGCGACGAGGAGTTCGACGAGGTCGGGGTCGAAACCGCGCAGCGGGCGGGGACCGTGATCGACGATGACGGTTTCGCTGCCGGCGCGGGCTGCGATGTGGGCGAACTCGAACGAGATGAACCCGCCGCCGACGAACAGGATCCGCGGCGGGAGTTGTTCGAGATACAAGAAACCGGTGGAGTCGATGAGGTGATCGGCGCCGGGGAAGTCGAGTGGGCGAGGCCGGGCACCCGTGGCGATCAGGGCGTGACGGAAGCCGTGGTTGGTGCCGTCGATGTCGAGGTGGTCCGGTCCGGTGAAGCGGGCGGTGCCGTGCAGGGTGTCGGCACCGTGGCGTTCCAGGTTGGCTTCCATGTTGGCGGGGACCGG
Source organism: Ilumatobacteraceae bacterium (assembly GCA_041742555.1). Lineage (GTDB taxonomy): Bacteria > Actinomycetota > Acidimicrobiia > Acidimicrobiales > Ilumatobacteraceae > Sva-07. Next base: position 9,561 of record JBGSII010000465.1, on the reverse strand, counting down.
GTCGGTGAAGCCGTGCATGTGAGCGCTGAGCGCACGCCAGTCGATGCGTAGTCCGGCCGGGTCGATGCCCTTGCCGGTGAGGAGGTGGGCGGCATCGACGATCTCGGCGCCTCGCCGCAAGATCTTCTTCGGGTCGCAGCCACGCAACGCGCAGGTGCCGCCGTAGGGGAGGTCGTCGACGATCGCGACCCGCCACCCGGCTTGGGCGCACTTCTCGGCGGCGGCGCTGCCGGCCATCCCCGCACCGATCACGATCAGGTCGTAGGGGTCTGTCGTCGTGCTCATGAGGTGCTCGCCAGTTGGGTCGACGTTGCCGTGGCTTCGAGGGTGCGGTGGATGTCGGCCAGACAGCACTTCGTGGATGGGTTGAGATGCTCACACGCGCAGTGCCCGTCAGCGACCGCCTGCTTGATCGACGCCTTGATCGTGCTGACACCGTCACGCGCGGCGGCGTCAGCAACCAGGTCGTCGACGGTGTGCGCGAAACAGAAACACACCGGCACCGGTCGATCGGTTGCCTTGTGGGCGACCTGCGTGATCGCGGCATCGACGTCGACCGTGACGTGGTCGAGGTAGTACACGACCCGACACCCCACGGTGGGGCAGTGCTGCCACGCGCCCTCGGCGGCGTCGGACCGGTGCGGGCGAACCGGCGCCACCCCCACGATCGGGCCGACCTCGCCACACGAAGGGCACGGCAGCATCGAACCGGTCGAGACACTGCAACACGAACTCACGGCGGTTCCTCCTCGGGGGTCGGCGACGAACTCGCCCGACAACGCCACCGTAAACCCTGATCCATACATCAAGGTCAAGCGCTAACTTGGCTTCATGCGCATCGGAGACGTGGCAGCAGCTGTGGAGATCCCGCCCGAGACCGTCCGCTACTACGAAAAGCGTGGCCTGCTTGCAGCACCGCCGCGCTTGGCCAATGGCTATCGCACCTACGACGACACCGCACTCAACCAGCTCCGATTCATCCGGACCGCCCAAACTGCCGGGCTCACCCTGGCCGAGATTCGCAACGTGATCGAACTCCGCACCGCCGGCACCACCCCATGCAGCCACGTCGAAGCACTCCTCAACGCCAAACTCGCCGACGTCCGAGAACGCCAACTACAGCTCGCCGCCCTCGAACACGAACTCACCCGGCTCGTCGAACACAGCACCACCCTCGACCCAGCCGACTGCAGACCCGACGACATCTGCCACGTGCTGCGAGCAAGCCCGGTCGACGTCGACCCGACCGCAGCCATCCAGCAACAACCGGATCGATCCCGTCCAGATCACTCGGTTGCGTAGGAAGAGTCGGCCTGGAGGCCGAGCCACGATGGGCTCACACCACCGAACGGTCCGCGCTCGAGCTGGATCTCAGGCCGGTTGACGTGCCGACCAGGTGCGGCCGGCAAAGATGTCGTCGACCCGTGTCTGGAAGAGATGATTTGCCCAGTTGACGGGGCGATACGACGATCAGCCCACGGCCCCCACGTAGATGGCGCCGGCGACCAGGCCGAACACGGCGTGCGCCATCATGACGCCGGCCGGGGTCATCGAGCCGAAGCCGGTCAGCATCACGCCAGGGCGTTCGATCTCACCGTCTCGGACGAGCGGGTGCGCCATCGTGAGCATCATCGGCATGGCCATCGTGACGATCAGGCCATGGACGAGCCCGATCACGAGACCGAGTGCCGTCGCTCCCCCGTCGGTGGACGGGTCGAGCACGGTCAGGATGCCGGCGTGGACGAGGCCGAACGCGGCGCCCATCATCAGGTGCATCATCGTGCCGATCGCGTAGGACTTCGTGGACGACGCGCGAGGCGCCACCATCGTGCCGAGTGTGCGGAGCAGGTCCATGCGCGTCATGCCCATGGCCCGCCCGCCGTAGATGATGGCGAGCATCGCGATTGCTCCGACGATGCCCGAGAGAATGGCTGCGCCGGCGTCATAGTTGCCGGAAAGGTCGAGTGCGAGTGTTCCCATGATGTGTCCTCCTGAGGTCTGGTGAGCGGGGAACCCATCTCGTCACGTCGGGAATTCCCACCCGACTCGGAACATCGGGGAATCGGCGGCGGCCGTCAGCGGGTTCTCGGCGCATGGCGAATGCATCCAGGAAGTCGAAGGCCGTCACCCCGCCGAAGAGTCGGCCCACCACATCGCAGACATCGAACGACTCGAACTCGTTCTGGGCCGATCACTGGATCACGATCCAGTGGGCCCTGGTCGGCGTCGCGGCAGTTGGGCTGGTGGTGCTGGCGTTCTACCTCAGCGGCGGCCAGGACACCACCACGGTCCACGGCCGCTGAGCGCGAATCTTCTCGTGAACCGACCACCTACATGACCACCGCGACCACTGCAGCCGTTCTCGGGTTCGCCGACGCCGGAGCCACCGACACTGCTCTGACCGGTGGGAAGGCCGCGGCACTCGCTCGAGCGGCGGCGGCCGGCCTGCCGACGTTGGGCGGCGTGTTGCTCACGACCGTCTTCTCGCAGGAGATCGACGACGGTGCCGATCTCGCATCCAGTCCGGCCCTGGTCGACGCATTCGACCGGGCGAACGGGCGAACGCGATCGCTGGTGGCGCGGTCATCGTCCGTCGTGGAGGACTCCGCGGCGTCGTCGATGGCAGGACAGTTCGCGTCGGTGATCGGCATCGACGGGTTCGACGAGTTCGTGGAAGCCGTTCGGGTCGTGATCGACTCCCGCCGGCGTGCCGGCGCCGAGGAACACCCGATCGCCGTGCTCGTGCAGCCCTTGATCGAGCCTCGCTTCGGTGGTGTGCTCTTCGGCGTCGACCCGGTCTCGGGACGCAGCGACCGACGGGTGGTGAGCGCGGTGTTCGGCGGACCCGAACCTCTCGTCAGTGGCGAGATCGACGGTTCCCGCTACGTCCTCGACGATCGGGCACACACCGTGGACTTCGATCGCAACGACGGTCCGCAGCTGTCCCGAGCAGACCTGCGCCGACTCGTCGAGCTGTCGGCATCGGTCGCGGAGGTCTTCGGAGGGCCGCAGGACGTCGAGTGGGCGATCGGCACCGACGGCCAACTCTGGCTGCTGCAATCACGGCCCGTCACCACGCTGGTGCGGGGTGTTCCCTCCGGCCCCGTCTACGGGCCCGGACCGGTCGCCGAGACGTTTCCCGAGCCGCTCACCGAGTTGGAGCAGGATCTCTGGGTGCCGCCACTGCGTGACGGTGTTCGCCATGCCCTGCTGCTCGCCGGCGCAGCGACGAAGACCGAGATCGACGCCAGCGAAGTGGTCGTGTCGGTGCAGGGACACGTTGCGATCGACCTGCGGCTGGCGGGAGGAATCGCGCCGAAGCCGAGCCTGCTGCAACGGCTCAACCCCGTACCGGCGGCGCGGCGCCTCCACGCTGCGTGGCGCGTGGGTCGGCTTCGCGGGGCCCTGCCGAAGTTGGCAGAGCAGCTCCTCGACCGGGTCGACGCCGACCTCGAAGCCGTCCCACCCGTCGGTGAACTCACGAGCCGCCAGCTGGTGGCGCTCATCCAGCGCGGGCAGTCCGTGCTGCGGGCCATCCACGCCCACGAGATCCTGATGGGCATGCTGACCGACACGAGCACCAACCGGATGACCGGAGCGTCAAATGCGCTGCGAGTGCTCGCAGAGGCACGACTCGACGGACTCACCGACGACGAGATCCTGGGACGAAGCCCGATCGTGCTGGCGCTCACGAGCCCCAAGGTCGGTGCGAGCACGGTGCTCCCCGCCAGTGCGCTCACCCTCGATCTCGGCTCAGGATCTGCGGAAGGATCCGACAACGGGGTCTTGCGCGAGGCGCTACGCCTCCGGGCCCGTTGGCTCCAGGAACTGACAGGACGCGCCGCGTGGCAGCTCGGCGAGCGGTTGGAGGCGGCCGGAAAGATCACGTCGGCGGAGTCGATCCGCCACCACGACCTCGAGGCGGTCGAGGCGATCGTCACACAACGCGCCGTGACGCTGCCGGCGTCGAGCGCGGGGCACGTGCACTCCTTCGGTGAGCCACTGCCGGCCTGTTTCCAGTTGTCCGATCTCGGATTGCCGATCGTCACCCGCCGCGCCGACGAGGTCGGCGGCGGAACCGGGGCCGGCGGCGGCGTCGGGACCGGACCGGTCACTCACGACACGGTCGATCCGCCACCTGGCTCAGTGCTCGTGACGACGACCCTCACACCCGGCCTCGGGCCGCTGCTCCCGCGACTGTCGGGGATCATCGCCGAGACGGGTTCCGTCCTCTCGCACCTTGCGATCCTGGCGAGAGAGTCCAACGTGGCGACCGTCGTCGGCTACGTCGGCGCCGCCGACGTGTTCGAAGATGGTGCGGTCGTCCGTGTCGACGGCAACAGCGGCGACGTGTCCTTGGCGGAGGTCGCGGCATGAAGGCGATCGCCTGGCTCGCAGGTCTGGCCACGCTGCTCGTCGGCGCCCTCTACATGGTCGTCTCGCTCAACCGCTGGGAGTGGAACCGGGCCCTGTTCTTCGGGCTCATCGTGCTCATCGCCGAGGTCGGCCTCGCAACGGCACTGATCCTGCGTCGCATCGGCCAGCTCGCGCCGCGCAGCGACATCGATCCGGCGGTCCTCGCCGCGCTGCGTGACACCCGGCCCCCGCGACCCGATCGGTTCGCCTGGCTGGAACCCAACCAGCTCAACGTGTTCATCACGTTCCTCGTCGGCGGCGGCGTCATCCTCTCCGGCGTCGCCTGGCTGGTCGACCGCATTGCAGCCAACACCACGACGCCGGCCGGCGAGGAACAGCTCGCCCGGCAACTGGGACCGATCAGCTATCCCCGGGGCGGCCTGCTCGTCGATGACGTCACGGTGCTCGCCCAGGCCGTGCCGGGTTGTGATGACGCCCAGCTGCGCAGGCTCCTGCGCCGTTCCGGACAGGGCGGACGCGCGTGAAGTACGTCGGGGCGATCGTCGGGCTCGCCCTCGCCGTGATCGCTGTCGCCATGCTCCGCGACGCCACGCTGTCCACTCACCAAGAGATCGATCCCGACTCGCGTATCGAGCTGGTGCTGCACGTGCGCACCAACAGCGCCGAGGCCGGCCAGACACTCGACGAGATGGCCGAAGCCCAGCTATTGACCTGCCGCCTCGAAGTGAGCTCCGACCCCGTCTCCCCGCTGGAGGACCTCGGCGACGGCCGCTTCCGGGTGGTGCTCGCACCGTCGATGGACGAGACCGACCAGCGCCAGTTCCGGGGGTGCCTCGAGGACTGGGTGATCGACCACGTCACGGCCTCGGTCGAACGCCTCGAACCGATCGGCTGAGCACGTGGCCGACTCGCCCCCCGCCGCTTCACTTGACGACACCTCACTGCACCTCGATCCCCCCTCGTCGCCTCGTGGCCTGCTGCTGCGCCATCCCGCGATCGTCTGGACGGTCGCCGGCGTGTCCATGCTGCTGGCCATCGCCGCTGCGGTCGACGGTGGATCGCTGCTCCTCATCTGGGACGAACCGATCCAGCGGTGGGTCGAGTCGCGCCGCACCGACGACCTCGAAACGGTGTTCCGGTCGTTCAGCCGAATGGGATCCAACATCGTGGTGTTCTCGTCGTTCGCCGTCATCCTCGCCGTCGTCGCCCGACGCTGCCGCGTGCTCGTGCTCGCCTTGGCGGTCGCGGTCCTCGCGCGGCCACTGCTGGAGTTCGTCATCAAGGACGTCATCGCCCGCGACCGCCCGAACATCTCGCGCCTGGTCGTCGGGACCGGGTTCTCCCATCCGAGCGGCCACGTGCTCGCTGCGGTGACGCTGTGGGGTCTGCTGCCCGCAGTGGTGGGTCTGCTGACCGACCGGCGCTGGATCTGGTGGGTCACCAGCGCCGTGTCGGCGGTGCTGATCGCTGGGATCGCCGCGAGCCGTGTGTATCTCGGCGTCCACTGGTTCTCCGACATCGTGCAAGGCCTGCTGCTGGGCTGGCTGTTCCTGACGTTGGTGGAGACGCGTTACGTGCATCTGCACCGCACACGCGGGTGCAGCGACTCGCTTAGCCGCCGGCGTGATCGTCGAGTTCTCGCTACACCGGATACCAGCTGACCTCGTCGATACGCGCGGTGATCTCGTCGTCGGTCATCGAAGCGGTCAGTCCCCGGTCGACGGAGTCACGACGCTCCGGACAGTTTGCTCGTGATCCACCGGCTGAACCGGCCGGGCTGCGGCGGCTCGTAGCCGTCCGGAACCGCGTGAGGGGCGAGCTCTCCTGCGAGGGCGAGCACGCGGTGGACGTCCGGGTTCACCAAGGCGCTGGTGCCGATGACGACGGTGGGAACGGTCTCGTTGCCGTTGGCCACCGCACGGACGCGGGCGGCTGCTTTCGGGTCGCTCCAGATGTCGATGCGTCGGTGCGGCACGCCGCGCGAGTCGAGTTGGCGCAGCAGCGAGGAGCAGAACATGCAGCCCGGGCGCCAGTACACGACGATGTCGGTCATCGTGGACCGCCGGTCGTGTAGCTCGCGACCTCGTCGGGGATCTCGCCACCCGCTGCGGCGATCGCCTGCTCGAGATCGAGTGGGACGAACGTCGCGGTGGCGGTCGCGCACCGTCGACCGTCGTCGCGGATGATCACACCGCGCGTGCGGATGGCCCGGTCGTCGACGTCGACGATCTCGGCGCGAACCGAGTGTGCGCTGCCGACGAGGACCGGGTGCTCGAAGCGGCTCGTGGTCTCCTGGGTCACGGCGAACTTGCCGGTGACAGCGATCGTCGCCCAGGCCATCGCCTCGTCGAGGATCGCCAGCAGCACGCCGCCGTGCACATAGCGCGGGGCACCGGAGAATCGGTCGTCGAGTGAGAACTCGGCGACGACTCGTCCGCCGGCGACGTCGTGGTGGAACGCGATGCCGAGGCCGGAGGCGTTGCGCGGTTCGCAGACGAAGCAGTTGGACTCGATGCCCCATCCCCCATTGCTGAGGGGAACGAGTTGTTCGCGTGTCGCGTGGTCGATGCTCATGGGGAGGGAACCCGCCGGAGCGAGGCGAGCTTCCCGCTGCGCGGGAATCCAGCTTCCGCGGGTCGGGTTCCGTGTAGGTGGAGTCAATCTCGAGCCAATCCGACGCGCCCCCGTTGAACCAGTTCCTCGCGCCCGATCTGGTGATGGTCGAGATGGCCGAGGTCGGCGCGGAGCGTGCGGTACAGCGAACGGTCCCCGAGGTGATCGTGTTGAGCATGTTGGCGGGCGGGTTCATCGCGATCGGTGCGCTGTTCAGCACCCTCATCGCCACCGGCACGAGCAACGAAGGCCTCCAACGTCTGCTGGAGGGGTTCGGGTTCTCGGCCGGCTTCTTCGTCGTGGTGCTGTCGGGCACGCTGCTGTTCACCGAGGTCAACGTCGAGATGCCCGCCACGTTGCTGCACGGCGACGCCCGCACGCTCGCCGGACGGGTGGGTCGGCTCTGGGTGCTCGCCGCCGTGGGCAACCTCGCCGGGGCGTTCGTCGTCGGGTGGGCGGTGCACGTGGCCCAGTCGTACTCACCCGGGTTCGAGGAGCTGCTCGCCGAGATCGTCGACGCGAAGATGCGGTACCGGGAGGTCGGCGGCGTCGGTGGATGGTTCCAGGCGGTGCTCTCCGGTGTCCTCGGGAACTGGTTGGTCGGCATGGCGGCATTCCTGGCCGTGATGGGTCGCACGATCATCGGCAAGTACATCCCAGTGCTCCTCACCGTGTCGGCATTCGTCGCGGCCGGATTCATGCACAGCCCGGCCAACATGGCGTTCTTCTCCCTGGCCACACCCGAGGGCATCGGCCCGGGATGGGGTCCGGCGTTGGCCTGGAGCATCGCGCCGGCAGCGCTCGGCAACATCCTCGGCGCCTTCTTCCTCGTGGCGCTGCCGTTCTGGTGGGTCAGCACCCGGCGGAGTTCAGAGGCGACCCTCGCAGCCCCGGAATAGATGCCGGCGATCGCCGGGTTCCCGACCCACACCCGGCACCCCGAGCCGGACACGACCGAAGGAGACCCCCGATGACGCACTACCGCAGCCCGCTCGCCCCGCGCACGATCGACACCGCCGAAGGTGATGCGGCCGATCGCCTCGCCGATGCCCAGGCGGCGACCGGCATGGTGCCCAACATGTACGGCGTGATGGCGAACTCGCCCGGCCTGCTCGCGACGTATCTCGACGGGTATCAACGCTTCCGGAGCGGATCGGGGTTCACGCCGGCGGAGCAGGAAGCGGTGTTCCTGACGATCAGCCGGTACAACGAGTGCGACTACTGCATGGCGGCCCACAGCTTCATCGCCGACCACATGTCGAAGACGCCCGTCGAGGTCACCGATGCGATCCGCGACGATCGCGCGATCGACGACGAGCGCTTCGCGGCGCTCGTCGGGATGACCCGCTCACTGCTCGCGACCCGCGGCCACCCTCACGAGGCCGATGTCGCCGCGTTCCTGGCTGCCGGCTACACCGAGACCCAGGTGCTCGAGCTGGTGCTCGCCGTCGCAGTGAAGACGATCAGCAACTGGTCGAACCACCTCTTCGCCACGCCTGTCGACGACGTCTTCGCCTCTCGCACCTGGTCGGCACCGGCGACGGTCTGATCTCGGCTTCTCACGCCGTCGTCGTCGTCACACGAGGGCGACGTCGGCGTGGACGTGCACGAGTGCAGGACCGCGGTGCTCCAGCGCCTCGCTGAGCGAGTCGTCGAGTGCGCTGCGGTCGGCAGCGGTGAGCCCGAGTGCTCCACACGATCGGGCGAATGCGGCGAAGTCGGGGTTGACGAGCCCGGTCTGCCAGACGTCGAATGCGCCGGCGCGCTGTTCCTTGGAGATCTTGCCAAGCTCACTGTTGTCGAGCACGACGACGGTGAGGTCCATGTCGTGGCGTACCGCAGTGGTGATCTCCATCGCGTACGGGCCGAACCCGCCGTCGCCGGCGACGGCGACGATCTGACGCTGGTCGCCGACGGCGGCCCATGCGCCCAGGGCGGCCGGCAGGGCGAAGCCGATCGAGCCGAGGTAGCCCGACATCAGCACCGACTGCCGGTCGACCTCGAAGTACCGACCGAAGGAGTAGGCGTTGTTGCCGACGTCGACGCACACGACGGCGTCGTCGGCGACGTGGCGTCCCAGCGCGTCGAACAGTGCCGCCGATCCGACTCCCCGTCCGCGATCGTCGCCGATTCGTGACTGTTTCTCGGTGCGCCAGATCGCCCATCGTTCGGCGACATCGGAGCGCTGATCGATCGCTGCAATCGTGTCCGGCAGCGCCGCCGCAAGTCTCGTCGCGGTCACGCCGACATCACCGAGCACCGGGATCTCGACCGGATGGAAGCGACCGAGCGCCATCGGATCATCGTCGACCTGGATGATCCGCTTGTACGGGGCAACCCCGGTGTGGTTCGAGAACGATGCGCCCCACACGACGAGAAGATCGGACTCGTTCATCAGGTAGCTCCCGACGGGCGTGCCGCTGCGGCCCAGCACGCCGGCGCCGAGTTCGTGGTAGTCGGAGATCTGGCCCTTGGCCTTGAACGTCGTCAGCACCGGTGCACCGAGGCGCTCCGCCAGCGCCGTGATCGCCTCCATGTCGTCGCGGGCGCCGTGGCCGACGACGAAGACGG
>JBGSII010000464.1:0-13999 GCA_041742555.1 Ilumatobacteraceae bacterium | reverse complement strand
TGGCGCTCGCCGCCTGCGCGACCGGCCAGCGGCCGAGCTTCGACGCCGACGAACCCGCCCAGGAGGCAACCGGAGATCCGGCGATCGACGCCGTACTCGAACGACTCGACCGGGTCGGTCTCGAGCAGTTCACCGCCGACTACACGATTCTCACGAGGCTCGGCGGCAAGGAATCGACCGCGACCGTGGCACAGGCCGACAACAGCCGACGCTCGATCACGATCAACGACGTCCGCTTCATCGACGGTTCCGGGACGACCGCAACCTGCAACATCACGACGGCCGAGTGCGAGGCGATCATCAACGACGCCAGGGTGAGCGACGTCCAGATCACCCATGATTTCTACGGGTCCAGTTTCGCGCGCCGCCTGCGTGTCGACGCCGGGCGCAGCCTGGCGCCCGCACGCGGCTACACCGAGACGATCGGTGGCCAGACGGCGGCGTGCGCGGACGTCTCCGTGTCCGGAGGCACGAAGGTCTACTGCGCACTCGACACGGGACCGCTCGCGCGCTACGACGGCAACGACGTCCTGATCGAACTGATCGGGTTCACACCGACCCCCGACGAATCGAAGTTCGCCACCAGCTGACCGCTCACCCGGTTGGGCCGGTCACATCTGGATCGGCGCACCACCCACCCGGGGTGCTGCGCCCGCCGATCGCTCGCGGGCACGGTCGACGTTCGAGAAAGGCCAACTTCCGCGAGACGTACATTCCGGCCTGGGGCGCCCCTTCGACGGTGAGATGGACTCCGTCAGCGGTCAGCCACGAGGGGCGCGTCCTGGAATAGGCGTTCCAATCGGCGAGGATCAGTTCCGGGTACCACCCGGCGGCCATCACGGAGTGCAGGTACCGGTTGTTGAGGGCGAAGGCCGCACTGTTCGAAACGCCACCGGGTGACACGTAGCCGACCTGGTCGCGGTAGGTCAGCCAGATGACCCTGTCGATGCCCTTCGCCCGAGCCTGGGCGATCATCGCGGCCACGCCCCAGGGGAACGACCCCGACCAATCGTTGTAGCCCGTCGCGACGATCAGCGTGCGGTATGCCCCCGCGGGGACCCTCGAGAGTTCGGCCTCGGCGGTGAGCGGCGCATATCCCTCGCGTCCACGACACGACACGCCGATGAGACGGCGACACGACTCGAGACGCGTGTCCCACGCTGCACCCTGCAGAGAGCCCAGCGCGCCGTTCCAGCGGATACCTGCGAAGGCCGAGTCCGAGATGATGATGACGGCGGTGTTGGGCGGCGCGAAGGCATTGGGTGCGACCCCGGACGTGGCGGCGACGGGGGCACCGGTGAACCATCCGGCCGTGTCGACGATCACGTGGACACCCGCGGACGCGTGGAATGCGACGCCGCGCGACGACACACGGGCGAGCGTGAGCGCGCCCACGGGATGTGTCCACCGGTGGTTGAGCGACGACACCAGTGGGCGAGTCGTGCCGGCGGCATGCACCGACAAGAATCCCGGCCCGACCGGCTCAGCGATCGTCACGTTGGAGAGCACGGCGGCGGCACCCGCCGGAGCGAAGCGCCGCTCCACGGTGCCGCCTGCATGGACGGGATCATGGGTCGACCGCGAGTCCCACACACGTGCGGGGGCCTGGGGCACGAACATGCCCGCGACCGACGACTCGGCCGACGCTCCGGTGAACCATCCCAAGAAGTCGACGACGACGTCGGTCCTCATGTGGCGATACACGGTGAAGCCAGCGCTGGTGACCGGGACGAACACGAGGCCGGCGCGCGTGCGGTCGATCGAGTCGGTGTTCACCGCGGAGACGAATGGCCGCCTCGTCCCGGTCGGGTATGCGGTCAGAAAGCCGCCGGTCGCCGCGTCGACGGCGGTGATCGTCACGGCGAGCACCGTCGCGTCCGGGGACACACCGGGTGGGAGCGGGACGAGGAGTTCTGACGAACCACGTTGCCCAGTGGTCCGAGTGTCGAGCAGCCTCGACGGTGTGGCCTGGACGAACCGTCCCGACGCCGACGCCCCGACGGCGTCGACGAACACGGCGGTGACGTCGACCACCACCTCGGCCGGGCCGTGCCGGTACACATCGAGCCGTCCGCCCGCTCCGAGCTGGGCGACAGCGGAGTTCGAAACGGTGCTGCCGGCGAGATAGTTGAGGGTCGAGACGGTCGGACGGTTCGTCCCGGACGGCCACAACGTCAGGTACCCAGGCCCTCGGGTCTCCGTCGCCACGACGGTGAATGCAGCTGCCCTTGCTCCGGCAGGGACGCTGCAGCGCTGCGTGACCTGGATCCGCCAGCTCGACGCATCGAGCTTCCCTGCGTTCGGGGTGGAGCGGCTGTCGAAGAGCCGGCACGGTGCGATGGGGACCAGCACCGTCGAGCCGGCTGCGGGCGCCTGGGAGGGGGCGTTCCGTGCCGACGCGTTCGCTGGCGGTTCCAGCAAGCTCGCTGCAGTGATGAGCCCGACGACGAGAATCCATCGCGCTGCGAGCCGCCACACCGGGCTCCCCGACTTCGACGGGGGCAGGGTCGGGACCGCCGCAGTCACACCGCGACGAGGTCGTGATCGGAGTTGTTCAGTCGCAGCGGCCCGCCAGCGGTCGCGACCACGATGTCCTCGAGTCGCATACCCCACTTGCCCGGGACGTAGATTCCGGGCTCGATGCTGTAGGCGTGTCCTGCTTCGAGCGGCTGCAGGTTGCCCTCCACGATGTAGGGGTCCTCGTGCTCCTCCATCCCGATGCCGTGCCCGGTGCGGTGAATGAAGTAGTCGCCGAATCCAGCGTCGTCGAGCACTCGCCGCGTCGCTCGGTCGATCTCCTGGCAGGGCGTTCCGACGACGCCGGCCTCGACGCCGACGCGCTGTGCCTCGTGGAGGACCGCGTAGGCCTCGGCGACCTCCGCTGGCGGCTCGCCGGTGAACACGCAGCGCGTCGTGTCGGAGCAGTAGCCCGCCATCGTGCCACCGAAGTCGCACAGCACGATCTCGTTCTCCTCGATCACGCGTGACCCGGGATGATGGTGCGGGCTCGCCGCGTTCTCCCCCGCTGCGACGATCGCGAAGTTGACCTTGTCGTGGCCCTCCTCGATGATGCGACGACCGAGCTGCGCCGACACCTCGGCCTCGGTGCGCCCGACCAGCGGGATCTCACCACGCTGGAGTTCCCCCGCGATCCGATCAACGGCTTCGGCCGCAGCCGAGAGTGCGTCGATCTCGGCCTGGTCCTTGGCCATCCGCAACGGGCCGACCACATCGACGGCGCGGTGGTACTCGGCGCCGGGGATCTGCCCGAGCAACTCCACGAGGAACCTGGCCCACATCTGGTCGCCCACGGCCACTCGCTTCGCGCCGGCCGACAGGCGAGCGACGATCGCCGTCGGATCCTGCGTCTCGCCCCACGGCAACAGGTCGAACACGCCGGGCACCTCGCGTACCCGCGGCGCTTCGAGCGCCGGGATCACCATCGTGGCACCACCGTCGCTGGGCACGACCAGCATCGTGAGGCGCTCGAGCGGCATCGCCGTGTATCCGGTGAGATACGGCAGGTCGTGGCCCACTGACAGCAACAGCGTGTCGATGTCACGCTGTGCCATCGCCGCGCGTACCCGGGCGAGTCGGTCGAGATAGACGGACGAATCGAGGTTCGGCGAGGACATCGCCCCAGTCTGCACGCCCCCGCCCCCCACCTTCACGTTTGCGTACAAATTCGGATGGTCCGTCCCATCCGAATCTGCACGCAAACGGGGTGAGGAGGACTCTCGAGACGCTTGCCGACTCCGATCGGTTCCACGAATCTCCCACAGCGCCCGGCAGAGATCACGGGAATAGATCGATCGTGAGGTCGTTGCACTCGGCATGCTCGACGACGCCTCCGCTCCCAGCCAGATCGACCTGTACTGGCGGCCGGGCTGTGGGTTCTGCTCCATGTTGCAGCGCAAGCTCGACAAGTTGGGTATCGATCGTGTCGAGCACAACATCTGGGACGACCCGAACGACGCAGCCATCGTTCGCCAGTACGCAGACGGAAACGAAACCGTGCCGACCGTCGTGATCGGCGACCGCGGCTTCGTCAATCCGTCGGCGGAGGAGCTGATCGCCTATCTCGCTGTCAACCACCCCGAACTTCTCCCCGAGGGCTTCGAAGCCCCGGAGCCGAACGCCGTCAGCCGCCTCGCCACGCGCGTCTTCGGGTGACAGATCTCACCACCCGTTTCCCCGTTCCGGCATCCCGGGTACTGTCTGGCGCATGAGCGATCCACGACTCGAGGGCACGGAGATCGTCGATTCGGTCATCGACACCATCGGTGAGACCCCGCTCATCCGCCTCAAGAGACTCAGCGAGCTCGAGGGCATCGAGTGCGTCTTCACGATCAAGAACGAGGCCACCAATCCGGGCGGATCGGCCAAGGACCGGCCCGCACTCGAGATGATCCTCGCCGCCGAGCGCGAGGGGCTCCTGCAGCCCAGTGGCACCATCGTCGAGCCGACGAGCGGAAACACCGGCGTGGGGCTGGCGATCGTCGCCGCTCAGCGCGGCTACAAGTGCGTGTTCGTCATGACCGACAAAGTTGCGCCGGAGAAGGTCTCGCTGCTCAAGGCCTACGGCGCCGACGTGGTCGTCTGCCCGGTCGCCGTCGAGCCCAGCGATCCGCAGAGCTACTACAGCGTGGCTGCCCGCCTCACCGAGGAGCTCGGTGCGTTCCGGCCGAACCAGTACCAGAACCCACACAACCCCGAAGCTCACGTCAAGACGACCGGCCCCGAGATCTGGCGTCAGACCGCTGGCCGGATCACCCACTTCGTGGCCGGGGCCGGGACCTGCGGGTCGATCACGGGCGTCGCGCGATATCTCAAACAGCAGAATCCCGACATCAAGATCATCGCCGCCGACCCCGAGGGTTCGGTGTTCTCCGGCGGATCGGGACGCCCGTATCTCGTCGAGGGCGTCGGCGAGGACTTCTTTCCCGCTGCGTGGGAGCCGGACCTGCTCGACGACATCATCCCCATCAGCGACGAGGAGAGCTTCCTCACCGCCCGCTACGTGAGCCAACGCGAAGGCATCCTGATCGGCGGCTCGGGTGGGATGGCCGTGGCGGCAGCACTCAAGGTGGCCAAAGCGGCCGATCCCGACGCCGTGGTGGTCGTGTTCAATCCCGACTCGGGTCGGGGCTACCTGTCTCGCGTGTTCGACGACAACTGGATGGCCAACTTCGGCTTCCTGCGTGAATGCGATCAGTGCGTGGGCGCCGTGCTCGACACGCGCAACGCGTCGATCGAGAACCTGCTCTACGTGAACCCACACCAGCTCGTGTCCGAAGCAATCGAGTTGATGCGCTCGACCGGCGTGAGCCAGCTCCCGGTGTGCAAGAACACGCCACCGTTCGCGGCCGCTGAGGTCTCCGGCTCCATCGACGAACTCGAGCTGATGGAAGCGATCCACCGCGACCCTGGCGTGATGGCCACCCCCGTCGAGAAGGTGATGGGCCCGAAGCTCCCGACCATCGGCGTCGGCCAGAAGGTCGAGCTCGCGGTCGAAATGCTCGAGACCGCTCCTGCCCTGCTCGTGCTCTCGGGCGGTCGTCCGCTCAGCGTGCTCACTCGCACCGATGTGCTCTCCTACTTCACGGCGATTGCGCAAGACGCCCTCGAACGCGGATCCGGTACGTTGGCCAGCGATGGGTGATCTCGACGACTCGACCGCACGCCACGGATTCGCCACCCGGGCGATCCACGCCGGCCAGGACCCCGATCCGACCACGGGGGCCGTCGTCACGCCGATCTCGTTGTCCACGACGTTCGCCCAGGACGGTGTCGGCGGGCACAAGGGGTTCGAGTACTCGCGCTCGGGCAACCCGACGCGCGCTGCACTCGAAGCCCAGGTCGCGTCGCTGGAAGAAGCCTCCCACGGCCTCGCGTTCGCGAGCGGTCTCGCGGCAGAGGACAACATCCTTCGCCTGCTGCGACCGGGCCAGCGGATTCTGCTCGGCAACGATGCCTACGGCGGAACGTTCCGGCTGATCTCGAAGGTCTGGAGCCCGCTCGGGTTCCCCTGGACCGCCGTCGACCTCACGGACCTCGACGCGTTGCGCCGAGACTGGCCCGACGACGTCGGCATGGTGTGGCTCGAAACCCCCACGAACCCGCTCCTGACGTGCTTCGACATCGAGGCAATCGCCGAGATCGCCGCCAACCGGGGAGCGATCACGGTCGTCGACAACACGTTCGCGACCCCATATCTCCAGCAACCCTTGACGCTCGGCGCCGACGTCGTCGTGCACTCGGCCACGAAGTACCTCGGCGGGCACAGCGACGTCATCGGCGGATTCGTCGCCACCGACGACGACGACCTGGCGGCCCGGTTGCGGTTCACCCAGAACGCTGCCGGCGCGGTCCCCGCACCGTTCGACTGCTACCTGGTGTTGCGCGGGGTCAAGACGCTGGCGCTTCGGATGGAACGGCACTGCGAGAACGCTCGCGCCGTGGTCGACCTCCTCGTCGGGCACCCGGCCGTCGAGCGGGTGTTGTATCCGCAGCTCCCCGATCACCCAGGGCACGCAGCCGCGGCAAAGCAGATGCGGGACTTCGGCGGAATGGTGTCGTTCACGGTGAAAGCGGGGATGTCCGCGGCAATGACCGTTGCCGACTCCACCGAAGTGTTCACGCTCGCCGAATCGCTCGGTGCCGTCGAGAGCCTCATCGAGCACCCGGGAGCGATGACCCACGCGTCCGCGGCAGGATCCCCACTCGAGGTACCCGACAACCTGGTGCGGCTCTCGGTCGGCATCGAAGACGCTGCCGATCTGATCGCGGACCTCGCCCAGGCACTCGACTGCGTCGTCTGATGCGATGAGCCAGCAGCCGAACCCGGCTCATCCCGTCGAGTTCACACCCGACGACCGCGCCATCGTCGTCGCTGCCAACCGCCTGCCGGTGATGAGGTCCGATGGCGGATGGACCGCGAGCCCGGGCGGGCTGGTGCGGGCGTTGTTGCCGATGCTGCGCGACACCGGCGGCACCTGGGTCGGCTGGACCGGCGATCCCGACGACGACATCGAACCGTTCGAGGTCGAAGGCGTCGACCTGCATCCGGTACCGATCAGCGCCGAGGAGATCGAGCTCTACTACGAGGGCTTCTCGAACGACGCGCTCTGGCCGCTGTATCACGATGCGCTCCGGGAGTCGACGTATTCCGGCGAGCAGTGGGATGCCTACGTCGCGGTCAACGAGCGCTTCGCCACGACGATCGCCGACACGGCGCCGCCGAACGCGCTCGTCTGGGTTCACGACTACCAGCTCCAGCTGGTCCCGAAGCTGTTGCGCGAGCGGCGCCGTGACCTCACGATCGGCTTCTTCCTGCACATCCCGTTTCCGCCGTACGAGCTCTTCTCACGCTTGCCGTGGCGCACCGAGCTGGTCGAGGGCCTGTTGGGATGCGACCTGGTCGGATTCCAACGGCCGAAGGACGCAGCGAACTTCGTCGCAGCAGCCCACGAGCTGGTGGTCGAGGGCGACGCCGCCGACACGGTGATCGACATCGACGCCGGCCGCGTCCACGTCGGCACCTTCCCGATCTCCATCGATGTCGGCGAGGTCGAGGAGGTGGCGGCCGGGCGCTCGACGCGCCAGCGGATGAGCCAGATCCGTGCGCGCCTCGGCGACCCCGAGGTCATCCTGCTCGGCGTCGACCGCCTCGACTACACCAAGGGCATCGGACTGCGCCTCAAGGCATTCGCCGCGCTTCTCGAATCCGGCGAACTCGACCCGGAGCGCCACGTGATGGTGCAGGTTGCGACGCCGACGCGTGAGGCCGTCGAGCACTACCGGGACGAGCGCCACGAGGTCGAACGACTGGTCGGGGCCATCAACGGCCGCTACAGCCGCATCGGATTGCCGGTGATCCACTACCTGTACCAGACGCTGCCGTTCGACGAACTGATCGCGCTGTACCGGGCGGGCGACGTGATGCTCGTCACCCCGTTCCGCGACGGGATGAACCTCGTGGCCAAGGAGTACGCGACGTCGCACATCGACGGCGACGGCGTTCTCGTGCTGTCCGAGTTCGCCGGAGCTGCCGACGAGCTGACCGATGCCGTGCTCGTGAACCCGCACGACGATCGGGCGCTCCAACAAGCGATCGTCGCCGCCGTCGAGATGCACCGTCACGAGCGGCGCAGCCGGATGACCGGACTGCGCGACCAGATTCGAAAGAGCGACGTCCAGGGCTGGGCCGCTCGATTCCTCTCCCAGCTCGCCGCAGCGGGTTCGTCGACGGCTCCGACCGACTGAGCAGGCTGGCGACGTGGCCGACTACGACGACCCGGTCGCGATCGCCCGACAGCTGGGCGCCGCAACGCGCCCGACGCTCATCGGCCTCGACGTCGACGGGGTGCTCGCCCCGATCGTGGCCCACGCCGACGACGCAACGCTGTTGGCCGGCATGGGAGCTGCCATCGCCGCGGTCGTTTCGCTCGTCGGGGTGGACGTGGCGGTCGTGTCGGGCCGCTCGCTCGACGGGCTGGCGCAGTTCGACTTCGGTCGCGATGTCCACGTGATCGGG
Organism: Ilumatobacteraceae bacterium; assembly: GCA_041742555.1. GTDB lineage: Bacteria > Actinomycetota > Acidimicrobiia > Acidimicrobiales > Ilumatobacteraceae > Sva-07. The sequence goes on along the minus strand of JBGSII010000464.1, from coordinate 5,463 downwards.
TCGCACGGCCTGGAGTCTCGTGATTCACCGATGACACCGCTCTCCGCGACCGAACAGGCGAGACTCGCAGCCCTCGACGACGCCGCCCAGGTCTGCGTGGCACGCGCCGGCACCGGGGCCTGGATCGAGCGCAAACCTGCCAGCGTCGTCCTCCACGTCCGTCAGGCAGACACCACCGCGGGTGGGGTCGCCCTCGCCGAACTCGCCGACCGCGTCGAACAGGTCGACGGAGCGACGATCAAAGCTGGCGATGGAGTGCTCGAGGCATTCGCCCGCCACGGCGACAAGGGCACCGCGCTCGTCGAACTCGCCGGACGACTCGGGACAGCGACGACGGTCTTCGTCGGCGACGACCTGACCGACGAGGACGCCTTCGCCCAGCTCGCCGACAGCGATGTCACGATCAAGGTCGGCGACGCAGACACGATCGCCCGTCACCGCCTACGCGACCCCAGCGCCGTCCTCGCCCTCCTCCAGGCCATTCCGACCACGTTCGCGTCGAGTTCGCGCTGACAGGCCCCGCCGGCCTGTCAGCGCGAACTTCGTGAACGCTGCGACGGAGCGCCCGATCAGAAGAGGCTGGACTGGCCGGCGGGCGGGGTGCGCCGGATGGCACTCCACGGGACATAGTGGTCCATGAACACCCAGGTCCGGCGATGGATTGCGGACGGGCCGTAGCCGACCAGCGCTGCTTTGTGCACTGGACACGGGTAGCCCTTGTTGGTGTCGAACGACCAGTGGGGGTAGCTGTCGGCATGGGCACGCATCTCACGGTCGCGCACCACCTTCGCGAGAATGCTCGCCGTCGCCACGCTCAAGCAACGCAGATCGGCCTTCACCGCCAGCTCGACATGAGGGACCGACGGCGACACGAAGTCCCACTTCCCGTCGGTGACCGCCACATCGGGAGCGACGCCGAGCCCGTCGATCGCGCGGCGAGCTGCCAGTTTCTGCGCTGCCGACATTCCGAGCTGATCGCACTCGAGCTGGCTCACCGACCCCACCGACCACGCCACGCACCACTCGGTCAACCGGTCGAACAGGGCCTCACGTTCGCGCTCGGTGAGCAGCTTCGAGTCGCGAACACCGTTGACTCGGGTGTCGCGAGGAAGGATCGCAGCGCCCACCGACAGAGGTCCCGCCCAGGCGCCACGGCCCACTTCGTCGACACCGACCACCACATCGTGACCACGTTCCCACAGGTCCTTCTCGATCGCTCGGGTCGGTGCTCGCTTCTTCGACCGCTTCGGAGACGGTGCGATTCGGGCCATCGACGTGTCCTCAGCGGTCGCCGCGGTCGATGCTGACACCGATGCGCTTCGGCTGTGGCGGCGCCGCCCACAGCGCTTCACCCGACACCGCATCGCTCACCCAGCCGGGGTCGACCGCGGGAGCCGTGAGACGTTGGATCTCGCCGTGCTGCTCCCACAGGACCGCGGGACGCGCGCCGTGCCAGCGGAGCGCGAACCCGACCGTGGACCGAGCGCCCGTGGGCACACCGTGCACCTCGAAGTTCGATCCCAACCAGCGGTGCGGGATCCCGAGCGGAAGCAGTCGACCTTCGTCGGCGATGCGCTGCTCGACCTCGGCGACGAAGCGTCCGACCGAAGGCCCGCGATGCAGGTCGGAGAACGACGACGGCGCAGCCTCGCCGGTCGGTGCAGGTCGACGATCGCGGAGGCGTCGTCGACGGATCGCCGCGATGTCGCCGGCGGCACGATCGTCTCGTACCATCGCTGCCAGGCGCTCGCACGCACGAAGCGCCACGTCGACGTCAGCAGCGCTCGACCGGGCGATCGAAGCGATCGGCTCGACGATCTCCGGCATCCACGCGTCGGCATCGTCGCCGAGCCGGCCGAGTTCGGCAACATCGAGGAGGAACCCGACCGTGTCCACGTCGACGTGCACCGGTCCGGCGAGGAGCAGATCGCTGCGCGCCGCCGTCACGGCTTCGCTGAGACCGACGTCGGGCAGCACCAGTCGGCTCGCACGATGCACGATGCGTTCCCAGCCGCGCACGATCGCACGAGCGGGCGCGAGGGCAGGTAACGCCCACACGGTGAACCGCGACGGGTCGTGTGGAATGGCGACACGAACCGACGAGCGGTGGGCGACCGGGAGCACGACCGTCCCCTCCGGGAGATCGATCCCGCGGACCGGGACGTCGACCGGGGGACGATCGGTGAGCAGCCGGGGTCCGGAGAATGCGACCGCAAACGGGAGCGCCGACGCGTTCTCGACCTCGATCACCGTCAAGCCGCCGGCATCGGGAACCGACCAGACCCGCTGGATCGCGTCCCCCTCCGGCACCCGCAGCCGCGTCTCCACGACCGGCGTCCCCTCGAGACGGCGCTGACGAACCGCCGGTTCGCCAGCGGGCGAGTGCCAACGATCCTCCGCGGCGACGTACCAACGCAGCGGATCACTGCGCTCGACGCTCACGTCGCCGGATGTCGCTACCCAGGCGCGACATGCGGTCCCGACCGCGCCGATCAGCGTGGGCTCTGCGGCACCCAGCTCGGTTGGGCTCACGCGTCGAATTCGCCCTTGCGGCTGCGCTGCATCAGCGCAGCGAGCGCGTCCGGAGCTGGGCGATGATCGTGACAGACGGCCACGACCTGCTCGGTGATCGGCATCTCGACACCGTATCGGCGCGCGAGGTCGAGCACGCTCGGCGACGACTTCACGCCCTCCGCCACCATGTTGGTGGCCGCGAGGATTTCCTCGATGGTCCTGCCCTGGCCGAGCTGGAGGCCGACCTGGTTGTTCCGGCTCTGTTTCGACGAGCACGTCGCGATCAGGTCACCCATCCCAGCGAGACCGGCGAACGTGACCGGCTGGCCGCCCATCGCCACGCCCAGCCGCGTCATCTCGGCGAGACCGCGCGTGATGAGCGTCGCCCGGGTGTTGTCGCCGAAGCCCATCCCTTCGGCCATGCCAGCTGCGATGGCGATGACGTTCTTGACCACCCCAGCCACCTCACATCCGACGACATCGGCGTTGGTGTACACGCGCAGACTCGGCCTGCTGAAGATGCGCTGCAGTTCATTGGCGATGGTGACGTCGTCGATCGCGACGACGCTCGCCGCCGGCTGGCCGGCGAGAATCTCCTTGGCGAGGTTCGGACCGGTGAGCACGGCGACCGGGTGTCCGGGCATGGCGTCAGTGGTGACCTCGCTCATCCGCTTCAACGTCGTTCGCTCGAGCCCCTTGGACAGTGAGACGACCGGAACCCACGGCCGGATGAATGCCGCTGCCTCGACCGCGACGTCGCGATAGCCGTGCGACGGAACCGCCATCACGACGACATCAGCGTGCGAGACCGCGTCGGCGAGCGACGCCGTGGCCCGAAGCGTGTCGGGCAGCGTGAAGTTCGCGAGGTACTCGGGATTCACACCCGCCCCGTTGATCTCGTCGGCGAGTTCACGGCGCCGGGCCCACAACACGGTGGGCGTGTTGACGGCAGCGAGTGCGGCGACCGTGGTCCCCCACGATCCGGCTCCGATGACCGCCACGTTGATCGTCGATGCGCTCATGTCCCTCCCCGGTGTCTCGCCCGCGACGCGCGGACGCCGGCTCCACCATCCGGCGGGGCCGCACGACACTGTAGTGCCGCGTCGCCGCCCGGGTCCCGGCCCTCCTACAGTGGCGCTGGTGCGTCTTGCCGTCCTCGTCCCGGTCAAGCGATTCTCCGCTGCCAAGGGTCGCCTGGCCGGGGTACTCGGCGACGCCGAGCGGGCGGCACTGGCCGAGTGGATGGCCAGCGGCGTGCTTCACGTCGTCGCCGAGATCCCGACATTCGTCGCCTGTGACGACGAAGAGGTCGCTCGCTGGGCGCAGCGTCTGGGCGCGAACATCATCTGGGGGCCGGGCCTCGGGTTGAACGGCGCGGTCGACGACGGCGTCGCCCACATCACGGCCAGCGGATTCGACCATGTACTCGTCAGCCACGCGGACCTTGCCATTCCCGAGGCCTTGCTCGATGTCGCCCGCGCCGGCCACATCACGCTGGTCCCCGATCGACGTCGTGACGGAACGAACGTGATGTCGTTCCCTGCAACACATCCAGTGCGGGCTGCCTACGGCGCAGGCTCGTTCACGCGGCATCTCCAGCAGGCGCTCGCGATGTCGACCGTCGCGGTCGATGTGCGCTGGGATCCCGAGCTCTCCCTCGACCTCGACACCGCCCGCGACCTCGCCCACCCCCTGATCCAGAAGGTGCTTCCCTCATGGCTGCCAACGAGCCTGGCCAACCCGGTCCGCTGACCTCGGCCTCATTCGCCACACCATCGACCACCGACCTCGAGACGCCCAGCTCCGCCCTGGCGATCGGTGCGCACCCCGACGACGTCGAGTTCGGCGCAGGCGGTGTGCTCGCGAAGTGGGCCGCCGAGGGATGCATCGTCCACCATCTGGTGTGCACCGACGGCTCGAAGGGAACGTGGGATCCCGATGCCGACGTGGTCGCCCTCGCGGCTCGACGTCAGGACGAGCAGCGCGAGGCTGCGCGTCGTCTCGCGGGGGCCAACGCCGGTCAGGTCCTGTTTCTCGGACGAACTGACGGGGAACTCGAGAGCGATCTGGAGACACGAGGCGAGGTCGCCCGCATCATCCGCGAACTCCGGCCACAGGTGGTGCTCGGTCACGACCCGTGGAAGCGGTACCGGCTCCACCCCGACCACCGCCACGCCGGGCTGCTCGCGTGCGAGGGCATCGTGGCGGCGCGGGATCCGCACTTCTTCCGGGAACACGGCCTCGCCCACCACCGACCAGAAGCGCTCCTGCTGTGGGAGGCCGACGCTCCTGATCACGCCGAGGATGTTGCTGCCTTCGTCGAGGTCAAGCTCGACGCGTTGGCAGCCCACGAAAGCCAGTTCGAGTCGACCATGAAGGCTGGCGACGACGCCCAGCTGGCTGCGTTCGGTCAGCGGATCCGCAATCGTCTCGGGGACCTCGGACGCCCGTTCGACATGGACGCCGCCGAGGTGTTCAAACTCATCGTCGACCTCTGAACGCGGAACGAGGGGCCCTTTGGGCCCCTCGTTCCTCGACCTGAGTCGGTACGGCGTTACTTCTTGGCGGGAGCCTTCTTGGCGGGAGCCTTCTTGGCGGGAGCCTTCTTGGCGGGAGCCTTCTTGGCGGGAGCCTTCTTGGCGGGAGCCTTCTTGGCGGGAGCCTTCTTGGCGGGAGCCTTCTTGGCCGGAGCCTTCTTGGCCGGAGCCTTCTTGGCCGGAGCCTTCTTGGCCGGAGCCTTCTTGGCCGGAGCCTTCTTGGCCGGAGCCTTCTTGGCCGGAGCCTTCTTCGCGGGAGCCTTCTTGACAGCCATCAGATCACTTGCTGTTCAGGGCGGACTTCAACGTCGAGCTGGCACTGAACTTCATCGCCGTCGACGCCTTGATCTGCACCGGTGCCCCGGTCTGCGGGTTGCGGCCGGTGCGGGCGCTGCGCTTGGTCGTGCTGAAC
>JBGSII010000463.1:0-7322 GCA_041742555.1 Ilumatobacteraceae bacterium | reverse complement strand
CGCTCGCGGTGCAGGATCCCGGTGCTGTCGACGCCGATGATGTCACCGGTGCCGTCCTGCCCGACGCGGGCATCGTGGAGCAACTCGGCGACTGCGACTCCCGCCGCGCCGGTGCCGACGACGACGACGCGCAGTTCCTCGACCCGCTTGCCGACGACCCGAGCGGCGTTGATCAGCGCCGCCAGGGCGACGATGGCCGTGCCGTGCTGGTCGTCGTGGAACACCGGGATGTCGAGCGCCTCCTGGAGCCGGCGCTCGATCTCGAAGCACTCGGGCGCCTTGATGTCCTCGAGGTTGATGCCTCCGAACGTCGGAGCGATCGCCGTGCCGATCGCCACCATCTCGTCGACGGTCGGCGCGTTGACGCACACCGGATAGGCATCGACGCCACCGAACTGCTTGAACAGGACCGCCTTGCCTTCCATCACGGCCATCGCCGCCTCCGGACCGATGTCCCCCAGGCCCAACACAGCGGTGCCGTTGGAGAGCACGGCGACAGCGTTCGAGCGGCCCGTCAGCGACCACACCCGCGATGGGTCGTCCGCGATTGCCTGCGACACCCGGCCGACGCCGGGGGTGTAGGCCAGCGCGAGATCCTCGGGTCCATCGATCGGGACTCGCGAAGCGATCGCCAGCTTTCCACCCTGATGCAGCACGAAGGCCGGATCGTCGGCGTACGGGTCGGTCGCCTCGATCCCGTCGGGGATGGTGGTGTCGATGGTGTCGGTCGAGTGCGTGGTCATGGTCGGTCCTTCACGGGGTTTGTCGGGGTGTCCCGAAGACCGGCAAGCGGAGCCCGCCGCCGGTTTCCGGCTGGTCGGGCGAGTTCGACGAATGCTCAGCGCTGACGCTGAACTCGTGTCCCCCGCCTGACCCGTACCGGAATGAGTACGGGAGCGGGGCCGCGTGCAGCCACTGCTGCGCCTGCTGCCGCTACGGCGGCGACAATGGCGACAATGGCGATGAGCACACGGGCACCCTACCTGATCCTGGCGCCGATGTGGTTCACTTGAGGCCATGACCGACCTCGAAACGATGCCCGTCGAGCGCGTCGACGTCGACACCGACGAGACCACGGAGACCGGCGAGCCCACCTCCGCCCACATCGTCAAGACCAAGCGCGGCGAGAACGCGGCAGCGGTCGTGCTCGAGGCCCGTGTGATGGGGACGCCGATCGAGGCGCTGTGCGGCTTCGTCTGGGTGCCGTCGCGCGATCCGAAACAGCTGCCGGTGTGCGAGAAGTGCAAGAGCGTCTACGGCATGTACAAGGCGTTCAACGACGGCCTGCGCGACACGCCCCAGGACTGACACCGCTGCGATGACCGAACTGCGATGACCGAACTGCGCATCCGCCAAGCGGTCCGCGCCCTGCTCGTGACGCCGGACGAACACGTGCTGCTCGTGCGTTTCGAGTTCCCCGACGCCACCGTGTGGTCGCTGCCCGGCGGCGGCCTCGACCCCGGCGAGAGCCACATCGACGCCCTGCATCGGGAGCTGATCGAAGAGGTCGGGCTGCACGATCCGGTCATCGGCGCGCACGTCTGGAATCGCGAGCACATCATCCCGCACGACGATGGTCTGTGGGATGGTCAGCGCGATCGGTACTACCTGGTCGACGCGCACGAGCGATTCGATCCGACGCCCGCGCTGTCGTGGGAGCAGCTTCGGGCCGAGCGACTCCACGAGTTGCGTTGGTGGCACCTCGACGACATCGAGCGAGCCACGCTCGACGGTGTCTGGTTCTCGCCCAGAGCCCTGGGTTCGCGCCTTCGCGCGCTTGTGGCCGACGGTCCCCCTGCTGCTCCCATCGACACCGGCGTCTGACTGCAGCAGTGGACGATTGCAGCAGGGGTCAGACCCCTGCTGCAATCGTCAGGGTGTGTGATGGCTGGTGCGGATGATGCAGGTCTGTTGCGCGGTTTCGAGGAGGCGGCCATCCTGGCTCCAGAGCCGCAGGGATCCATGGCCGATCGATGCGCTCAACTTCCGCCGCAGTGACTCAACAGGTACACACCGGCGCGATCGGCGATCACCTCGGCCGGGTTCGTCGGCACATCGAGAATCTCCGTCTCCCAGACGGTTTCGCCGGACAACCCGAGCAGCGTGAGCACCCCGAACGAGCCGTCAACCTCTGACGCGCTGCCGAAGAGTGCATCGCCGTGACCCGTCGTCCCGTTGAATCCCGACGAGAACTGGGCGTCCTGCTCGTCCCACGTCGTACTCCACACGAGACCACCGTGCTGCGAGTCGACCAGGGCGACGTTCTCGGTGGACACGACATGAGCCACGGGGGCCGGCAACAGCGCTCCGCTCTCCTGCGAGGACGAAGACTGCCCCTGGAGCCAGTGGCCGTCGGGCAGCTGCCACAGCTGTGCCCCGGTCGCAGGATCGAGGCCGATCACCACAGAACCAATGTCGCTCACCGCGACGACCACATCGGATTCGACGATGTCGGGAAGCCCTCGGTCACTGCCCGGTGACGCCGGCGTCTCCCATCGGGTCGTTCCGTCGTCTGCGTCCAGCGCGAGCATCACGCTCCCCGCAGCGTCGTAGCCGGGAATGACGACGATGTGGTCACCGGCGGCGAACGCGCCATCGAAGCGGTCGTGGTCGAGGGTTGTCGACCAGCGCGATTCGCCCGTCGACGGGTCGAGGGCCTGATACGTGAGACCACCGCGATCGTCGAGGGTCGCGACGATGAACACGTCGGCGGCTGCCCCGATGCCGACGACGAATGCTCCGCCGGAGGCGAAGGTCCACCGGACCGTTCCGCTCGACGGCTCGACGCCGAGGACCGCCTCCGGTCGCACGATCGCGACCGTGCCGTCGATCTCACCGAGCTGGATCGACCTCACGGAGGCGTCGTTCGGAAGGCCGGCCACCTCGCTGCTCCACACGTCCGTCCGCCACAGTTCGGCGCCGGTGGCGCGGTCCCATGCCAACTCGACGTTGTTGCCTCCACAGTCCGTTCCGAACCCGACGACGACATCGCTGAGCGGCAGCACTGCGCGCACCGACACGAGGTCGGCGTCACCGGCCGTCCACTGCGCTGTTCCGGCACCGGGGTCGACCGCGACCAGCGCATCGCCGGTCGCTCCCCCGTCGGGCAGCGACACTGACGGTTCCGAGGCCGACGTCGGAGATGACACCGGCGGCGAGGCGGTCACCGAGCCGACCTCATCAGACGTCTCCGCCGAGGGCAGAACGGTGCTCCTCGATCCTCCGCAGGCAGCCAGGACGACGACCAGCACTGCGACCGGGGTCCATCGAGCCGCGGCACCTCGTTCGGATGCGCTCATGGCTGCACCGTACAACCGCTGCGACACCAGGTTGGTCCGAGACGTCATGGGTCGCGAGGCGAACGTCGGATCGGCACGCTGGGGATCGCACGAAACCGGGCGGAGTATTCCCACGACCGCCCGCGAAAACGGTCGAGTTCGAAACCGTGCGGCTCGACCAGCGTTCGGAGATCGGCGCGACCGATGAAGTCGCTGTCGCGGCGGCTCTCCGCGAAGAGCGCGACACCGCCCGGTCTCAGCACCCGGCGACACTCCGAGATGCACCGCGCTCGTTCGGGCACCTCACCGAGCATCAGCACGACGACGACCGCGTCGACGGTGGCGTCGGCGAACGGCAGCCAGGTGGCATCGAGTTGGACGACCTGCGCGTGCTCGAACGCCGACAGGCGTCGTCTGGCATGGACGAGCATCTCCGACTGCAGGTCGCCGAGCACGACCTCGCCCTGCGGGACGGCGGCGGCAAGGGTGGGACTGAAGTAGCCCGGACCGCATCCGATCTCGAGCACCCTGGCGCCGGGGGCGACATCGAGCGCATCGACGAGACGGCGAGGCGGCTGCACGAGTCGCCGCAGCGGGTTGAGCAACGAGCGCGCCTTCGAGGCTGGGAACACCTTGTCACGTCCGACACCGAACTCGTGGCCCACGTCCGCAGTGTCGCGCACGGGAGGCCCGCATCGATCCCATTAGGGTCCGCCCATGCGAGTCGTCGACTGCACCACGTTCGTGATCGCGAACCCGCCGCCGCACTTCGGTGGGCGCTACTTCATCGTGGTCAAACTGACGACCGAGACCGGAATCGTCGGGTACGGAGAGGTGTACGTCGCCACGTTCGGGCCGCACACGGTCGCCGCGATGATCACCGATGTCGCAGACCGATGGGTGATCGGAGCCGACCCGAACCGCATCGAGTTGCTGTGGCGCCGGATGTACTCGAGTGGCTACTCGCTGCGGCCGGACCCGACGCTGGTCGGGGTGATGAGCGGCGTCGAGATGGCCTGCTGGGACATCGTCGGCAAGGACGCGGGCAAACCCGTGTACGACCTGCTCGGCGGCCGGGTGCACGACCGGATCCGCACTTACACCTACCTGTACCCGACCGACGGCCGTCCCGATGTGTACACGGACGCCACGCAGGCCGCCGAGCAGGCGGCGTTCGAGATCGAGCGGGGCTTCACTGCGGTGAAGTTCGACCCTGCCGGTCCGTACACCGCGTTCGACGGGCACCAGCCCAGCCTCGACGACATCGCTCGATCGGTGGCGATCACCAGCGCGGTCCGTGACGCAGTCGGCTCGCGCGCCGACCTGCTCATCGGCACCCACGGGCAGTTCACGGCGGCCGGTGCGATCCGGTTGGCGTCACGGCTGGAGAAATTCGATCCCCTGTGGTTGGAGGAACCGACGCAGCCCGATCAGCCCGAGGAGATGGCGCGGGTCGCCCGCCAGACGTCGATTCCGATCGCGACCGGCGAACGGCTGACGACGATCACCGAGTTCGCCGCACTGGCACGACACCAGGCCGCCGCGATCTGGCAACCGAACCTCGGACGGTGCGGAGGCCTGCTGGTCGGCAAGAAGATCGCGGCGATCGCCGAGGCAGCGGGCTGCCAGATCGCTCCGCACCTCTATTCCGGACCGATCCTCGGCGCGGCCAACATCCAGCTGGCGGCCACGCTGCCGAACCTGCTGATCCTCGAGGGGATCCAGGACTGGTCCGGGTTCCACGCCGAGCTGCTCACGACGCCCATCGAGTGGGAGGACGGCCACGTGATCCCGTCGAGCGCGCCCGGCATCGGCGTCGAACTGGACGAGGCGGTCGCCCTGGCGAACCCGTACCCCGACCACGGCGACCTCCACCTCTCGATGGCGGACACCCCGTAGCGAAAGGGCCGCTCGACGAAACGGTCCGGGCGGCGGCGCGGTCAGCGGCGACGCCTCAGGCGACGTCGCGGGTCATCGTGTCGAAGTCGCAGGTCCACGTGGAGGATCCAGCGGTGAGGTTGTACTGACGCGACAGGTGGTCGACCCCACCCCACGGCGACTCGTGGCGGGGATGGTCGCTCGTGGCGTACTCGACGCCCTCGACGAAGAACTTGCCGTTGCTCGAGTAGTCGACGATCCCCGACGACGGCGACGTCCACGACACGGCGAACCCCGACTCGTCGCGTACCACCGACGGCTCGACCGTCGTCACGGCGTTCGCGAAGTCGTCGATCGAGCCACCGTCGTCACTGCCGACCTCGACGATCCACACGTTGTCGGGCCCGCCCTCGGCGACGAGATCGAACGGCTCGATCATGCCCCGGGTTGCGTTCACCGCAGGGTCGTACTCGCGCCACGTTGTCGTCCGCCACGACCACAGCGCGATGTAGCCGCCGTTCTTCGAACAGATCGTCCAGTTGCCCACCTGGCGCACTTCGTCGAAGTGGTCCTGGGGCACGTACGCGTGCGTGAACGGCCGGTACCCGAACGCGCCCCACACGAGTGGATCGGTCGCCTCGTCCCACTTCGGCTGGTAGATGTGAATCGCGGTCGCTCGATGTTGCGCCGTGCGCGGCATCGATGCGTCACCGGTCCAGTAGCCGGGCTCGGCGTCGTCGGCCCAGATCGTCGAGGCCGCCACGTCGGTCACCGGGTGCGTGGTGAACACCAGGGCGTTCTCGTCGATGGTGGCCTGCCAGGCGTGGCCCTGGTCGCGCATCTCGCCGAAGCGATGGTCGAGCACCGATGCCAGCGAGACCTTCGGCTCGCGGTAGGCGTAGGTGTTGGCCTCGGACAGGAATCCGAAGTTGATCACCGCGGCGCGCTCCTGTTCCCACACGCGGATCTTCTCGGGGTCGTAGTCGTTGATCGACGCGAGCAGGTTGATGTCGCTGAACAGCTCGGTCTCCCAGAGCCGGAACTCGTTGGCCGCCTCGACGCTCACCTCGGCGAGCGGCCACATGCCCAGCGCTCCGAGGCTCCACCAGAACGGCAGGTTGGCGCGGTCGCCGAAGTCCTTGCCGTACGGCGCTGCCGGGTCGTCCTCGAGCGGTGAGGACCCGTCGAAGAACACGCCGTGGCGCTCACGCACGACGCTCGGCTCGGCGTCGGTGGCGATGTCGACCACCAGCTGCGGCGGGCGGTAGCGGGCGCCCGAGCAGAAGTAGGTCACGCCGGTGTCGCTCGTCGACTGGTATGCGGCTGCCGTGTCGTCGAACACGAACTTGGCGACGTTGAAGGTGTCCTCGTCGAGCGAGGTCATCTTGTCCTTCTTGTAGGTGCGCCCCCGTGGCGCGGTGTACGTGCCCGCGTGGTTGTGGGCGGCCATGTCGACGAGACACAGGTCGAGGGCCATCGCTGCGGCGACGACGATCTCGGGGTCGTCGGCGAGCTCGACGAGCATGTGCAGTGGCGTGATGTTCTTGAGCATGTAGACGTTCGAGTGCCACTCGAAGAAGCCCAGTTCGGCTCGCTCGTCGATCCAGTCGAGGATCGACGGCTTCGCCCGCTCGAGGTGTTCGGAACCCGAGAGTCCGGTGACTGCGAAGGTCTCGCCGGGGTAGCGCTGGCCGGCGAGGTACTCGATGGCGAGATTGATGATCCGGTGGTTCTCCGACCAGAACCACAGATTGTCGAGACGGTCGGCGGGCAGCGGATCGTCCCACGCGTACCGGTTGGCCAGCATTCGTTCGTCGATCGCTGCGATCACCTCGGGCGACAGCTGCGTCATCGGGGTGTCGCCCTGGCCGAGGACGAGCATCCAGTGCAGATCCATGAACCGGAAGTCGCGGGTGTCCTCCCAGGCATCGATCTGGTCGAACACCGCCTGGAGCGACTCGACGGTCACGGCTTCGATCGGCCACGTGAAGTCGGGGTCGCGGTGAGCTCGGCCGAGGTAGGCGTTGATGCCGGCCGGATTGGACGAGTGCTCCGCAGCGGTGGCGAACGCAAGGTACTCGTCGACGCGGGCCTGCCAGACCGCTTCGTCGACGAGGCACATGTCGAGCGCCATCGCCGCGGCGAGAACGATCTCGGGATCGTCGG
>JBGSII010000462.1:0-2501 GCA_041742555.1 Ilumatobacteraceae bacterium | reverse complement strand
GGGTGAAGACGATCGTGGCCCCGAGGCGCTGGATGACGTCTGCGGTGGTGCTGACCCGATCCTCACGGTCGACGACCCAGAAGTGGTGCTGCGCGGCATGGACGTCAGGGCCCTTGGGGCCGACCTCGTGGCGAACGGGGTTGTGCTGGAAGTCGGCGACCAGTTTGGCCACCGGGCCGTCGAGCGTCGCGGAGAACAGCAGGACCTGACGGTTCTTCGAGGTCTGCTCGACGATGCGGCGCACTGCGGGGAGGAACCCCATGTCGGCCATCTGGTCGGCCTCGTCGATGACGACGGTCGTGACGTCACGCAGGTCGATCGCCCGCATCTGCATGAGATCCTCGAGGCGGCCCGGGCAGGCGACGACGAGTTCGACGCCGCGATCCAGCGCCTTGCGCTGTCCGCCGTAGCCGACACCGCCGTAGACCGACGCTGCGTCGTGGCCAGCGGCCTTCGCGAACGGGGTCAACTCGGCCATGATCTGCTCGGCGAGTTCACGCGTCGGTGCGAGGACGAGGGCGACGGGGCGCTTCGGTCGCGCGTCGGTGAGGCCTGCGACGAGCGGCAGACCGAACCCGAGGGTCTTACCGGAACCGGTCGGCGCTCGGCCAGCGACGTCGCGACCGGCCAGCGCGTCGGGGATGACGGCAGCCTGGATCGGGAAGGCATGGTGCTTGCCCTGGCTCTCGAGGCGATGGACGATCGCGTCGGGCAACCCGAGATCGCGGAAGGCAATCGCTGCGTCGGCAGCGTCAGGGGACGTGACGCGCGGGGCGTCGTCGATGATGGTCATGTGGGGGGACTCCTCTATGTAGCTCAACAGCGCAAGACCGGAGCAGAGATGAATCCGAGTGCGCTCACCGGCCGTGAATTCGACCGGAGCGTCCCGCACGCTATCGGGAGAAGTGCGCTATCAGGCGTGACACACGTTCGGTGACGTGATCAGCCGAGCAGCTTCGCTTTCTGAGCGGCGAACTCGTCGTCGGTGAGGATGCCACTCGCGTGGAGTTCGCCCAGCTGCTTGAGCTGGTTGATGACGTCCTCCTGGCTCGGTGCCGCGGGCGGCGGCGCCGGCGCGTACTGGGGTTGGGGTGCCGGCTGCGCGTACTGCTGAGGCGCCGGCTGTGCAGAGCCCATGTCCTGCTGGTAGGCGGCGTTGCGATCCGCCGCGATCTGCGCGTCGCGCTCGGTGTACTTCTCGGCCTGACGACGCGCAACGCGACCCGACACGGCGGTCGCGGTGCCGGCGACGACGGCGGTACGGGCAACTCCTCGGATGAGACCTGGCATGGCTGGTTCCTTTCGATCCTGGGTGACTGGAGGTTGGGTGGTCAGCTGGCTTCGAGTTCGTCCAGCGCGGCCATCACATCGAGCGCCGGAATCCGCATCGAGGCGACGAGCGAACCGCCGGCGTCGAGCGCGGCGCTGACGAACGGGATCGCCCAGGTGTTCTCGTACACGAGCAGCACACCGGTGGTTCCGGGCAGCATCGTGTCGGCTGCGGCCTGCAGGTCGTCGTCGCCGAGCAGACCCGAGCGAGCGCCAGCGAGCACGACGAGGTCGCCGCCGAGCGCGTCGAGTTCGACGATGGTGAAGGTGCCGTCGTCCTCCTTGCGGATGCCGACGAGGTCGTAGAGGCTGACGATGCCGCGCCCGATCAGATCCATCAGCGCTGCGGCCGTCGAGGAGAGATCTTGGCCTCCGGTGAACTCGAGCAGGACGAAATCGATCGGGCCGTGGGTATCGGTCATGTCGTGTGCCGTGATGCTTTCTGTGATCGGGAGGTGCTGACATCTACATACTGGCCGCTGCAGGCCGCCGACGTCACCACCCACTTCGGATGATTTCACTCATCCGGCCGGCCCTGGCGGGGCGACGGCGTCGCCGAGGACCGCTCGCATCACGGGGTCGAGGTTGGGACCGCGGCGCAGGTGATGGCCACCATCGGCACTGACGCAGACCCCGGTGATCCACGAGCTCTCGGGGCCGGCCAGGAACCGGACCACCGCAGCGATGTCGTCGGTCGTGCCGAGCCGGTGCAGCGGCATCTGTTCGAGGTAGTCCTCGACGATGTCGGGCACACCGGTCAACCCGGCGGAGATGTCGGTCGGCACGAGGCTCGGCCTGACGGCGTTGGCGCGGATGCCCAGCGAGCCGAGTTCGTCGGCGACCTGGCGCACGAGCATCTCGAGGCCGGCCTTCGACACGTTGTACGGCGTCATGTACCGGTGCGTCGCCGTGGCGGCGATCGACGACATCGCCACGATCGAGCCGCCCCCGTTCGCAGCGAGGTACGGCACCGAGTGCTTCATCGTGAGGAACGCGCCGGTGAGGTTCGTGGTGAGCACCGCGTTCCAGTCGTCGAGCGTCGTGAGGTGGAACGGGCCGGCCGACCCCGTGCCGGCGTTGGCGACGACGATCTGCAACGAACCCGCCTCGGCGGCCGCCGAACAGGCCGCTTCGACGCTCGCCTCGTCGGTCACGTCGCAGGCTGCCGTGCG
>JBGSII010000461.1:0-3689 GCA_041742555.1 Ilumatobacteraceae bacterium | reverse complement strand
CCGCCTCCACCGCCACCGCCCCCTCCTCCACCTCCGCCGGGGCCGACCGCGGAGGAACTCGAGGCGATGCACCGAACTGCGCTGCTCGGCCGGGTCGCGTACGGCGCGACCCCCGACGTCGTTGCCGAGGTGGCGTCGCTCGGCGCCATCGGGTTCCTCGAGCAGCAGCTGGCGATTCCCCCGGCCGACACGAGTGGCGTGCTCACCGGCACCCACAGCCTCGACGCCGACATCGCAACCAGATACCAGATGTATCGCGATCAGGACAGCCGCCGTCCGGTCCGAGAGCTCCGCCAGGCGGCGGTGATCCGGGCCGCCCGTCACCAGGGTCAGCTCGCCGAGCGGATGGTCGAGTTCTGGACGAACCACCTCAGCACCTACTCGGGCGAGGAGGACAAGAACGTCCGCTTCGCTGCCGCCTCGGACGATCGCGACGTGATTCGTGCTCATGCGTTGGGCAAGTTCTCCGACATGCTGCTCGCGAGCGCCCGCAGCGTGAGCATGCTGCTCTACCTCGACAACCACCGTTCGACCGGCGCCCGGCCGAACCAGAACTACGCCCGTGAGATCATGGAGCTCCACACGATGGGCGCCGGCAACGGCTACGACGAAGCCGACGTCGAACAAGCGGCGCGGATCTTCACCGGCTGGGGCCTCGCGGGTCGTCTCGACACGGACGGGCTGCGCTTCGAGTACCAGCCCGCCCGCCACTTCACCGGTGCGTGCGAGGTGACCGTCGTGCACCCTGACGGCTCGGTGCACACGTTCTCGACACCCGAACGACCCGGCGGCGTCGGCGGTGAGCAGGACGGCATCGACTTCGTCAACTGGCTGGCCCGTCGACCCAACACCGCCAATTACCTGGCGACCAAGCTCGCGCGGCGATTCGTCGCCGACGATCCGCCGGCCTCGCTGATCGCGTCGACCGCGGCCGTCTACCTCGCGAACGACACGGCGATCCTGCCGACGATTCGCCATCTCCTCACGAGCCGCGAGTTCATCACCAGCCGGGCACCGAAGGTGCGTACGCCATTCGAGTTGCTGGTGTCGATGGTTCGCGCCACCGGAGCGGCGATCGACCCGGACTTCGCAACGGATGCCGATCGCCCGGCGACGCGAACGATCAGCGACCACCTCAGCCGGCTCGGACAGCCGATGTGGGAGTGGCCGACGCCGGATGGCTTTCCCGATTCTCGCGAGTTCTGGATCACGACCACCACGACGCTGCGCCGCTGGGAACTGGCGGGTCGCTTCGGCAACCGCACGCTCGGCGGCTTCATGATCGACACCGCAGCGCTGTTGCCCTCACCGATGCCCGCGACGATCGATCTCGTGATCCGGGCGCTCGCTGCGCGGTTCGGCGTTGCCATCACGCAGACCGACGTCGCGGCGATCACCGAGTTCCTGGGTGTCGCGACCGACACGCCGGTCGGTGACGTCCCCCTCATGGAGAACCTGGGCGATGTCATCGGCCTGCTGTTGTCCTTCCCTGCGAACCAGTACTGCTGAGCCCGAGGAGCTGCCATGTCGACCAACTGCCACACCTGCGCCCCCGTCGAGCGCAAGCGGATCTCTCGTCGCGCGATGATCAAGGGCGCCGGTGCCGTTGGGACGGTGGCCGTCGCTGCGCCCGGGTGGGGGACCATGGCGTTCGCGTCCAACAACGCCTCGCGGATCGGCGACGTCGTCATCAACATCTTCCTGCGCGGTGGCATGGACGGTCTGTCGGTCATCGTGCCTCGCCACGAAGGCGCGGGCGCCGCCTTCCTCGCCGCCGCACGGCCGACGATCGGCGTCGATCCCGCGTCGGTCATCGCACTCAACGACGACTTCGGACTGAATCCGGTGATGGCACCGCTGATGAGCATGTGGGCCTCGAACCGGTTGGCGATCATCCCTGCGGCCGGCTTCCCCTTCGAAGACCGCAGTCACTTCGCCGTACAGCGGATGATGGACGAAGGCCTCGAACGTGGTGCCATCGGCTCGGGTTGGCTCGCCCGCCACCTCGACACGACGGTGTCGCCAGGGCCGATCGGCCTGCGGGCGGTGTCGTTGCCGAGCGGCCAGCGCAGCCTGGCGGGTTCGTCGGTGGCGGTGAGCCTCAACAGCACCGACAACTTCCGCGTCGAGGGGTTCCGCAACACGGGCAACAGCGGCGCGATGGTCCGCGCCGCGTTGCAGGATCTCCACGCCGTCGACGCCGGCAGCGTCGTGAACGCACGTGCCCACGAGGCGCTGGTCGCACTCGACATCGTCAACAACGCGGCGCCGTCCTCGCCCGAGAACGGTGCGGTGTACCCGACGAGCGGACGCGGACGTGGGTTCGGCCGAGTCCTTGCAGAGGTTGCGGAATTGATCCGCGCCGATGTCGGGCTCGAGGCAGTCGCCACCGAGGCGAACTTCGGATGGGACCTCCACGACGACTTCGGCAATCCGATCGACGGCCGCCAGGCGCAGAACCTGAGCGCGCTCGCCGAGGTACTGGCCACGTTCGCCCAGGACCTCGGGCCGAACATGGACCGCGTGACCGTCGTGGTGATGACCGAATTCGGCCGAACCTTCCGCGAGAACGGCGGACTCGGCGTCGACCACGGCCGCGCCAGCACGATGTTCGTGATGGGCGGCGGCATTCGCGGTGGTCTCTACGGCAACTGGCCGGGCCTGGCTCCGGCCAACATCGACGGCAACGCGCTCCGGGTTGCCGTCGACTACCGATCGGTGCTGGCCGACATCCTCCAACACCGGCTCGCGACGACCAACATGGCGGCCGTGCTTCCCGGCTACGTCGACACTCCGGAGAAGCGATTGAACCTCGCGATGCCTCACGTCCCGGTGGTCTGACCCGGCCGTCTGCGCAGAGGTGCTTGTAATCCGCGACCGTTTGCGGCCAACCTGTGCGGTGATGCTCGACGAACGCTCCGCCGCCATGCTCGACTTCGAACGCGCCTGGTGGAACCATGCCGAACCGCGTGACCAGGTCATCCGCGCGCGCTTTCAGTGTTCGCCGGAGGAATACCATGCGGAACTGACCAAGGTGCTCGACGACCCGGCTGCGATGGACCACGACCCGCTCGTGGTGCGTCGACTCAAGCGGTTGCGTCTGCGGGCCCGCAAAGCCCGCATCGACGCAACGTCGACAGCGGCAGGAGAGGGAGCGCACGCATGAGCAACGAAGACCCCGATGCACCGGTGACACCCGTACCGGCCCGGCGTTCGCCACGCCAAGGGGTCGGCGGTTCCCCGATGGGCTCGACGATCAGCATCGTGCTCGCCGTCGTTGCCGTGATCGTCGGCTTCCTGATCCTGAACAACATCACCGACGACGGGCCGTCCTCCGGCGACGGCGCTGCTCCCACCGACTCGGTGACGGACACCACGTCGGGCTCGGTCGCGGAGAACACCACGACGACCACGACCGAACCGCCACTCGTCACCGAAGGCGCGACGGTCGTCGTCGCCAATGCGAGCGGCGTGCCGGGCTCCGCCGGGCGGATGTCCACCGAGCTGGCGACGCTCGGCTTCACCATGGCCGAGGCGACCAACTCCACGCAGTCCGGGCTCACCGCTTCGATCGTGCAATACGACCCGACCATCGCTGCAGCCCAGGCCGTCGCCGAGTCGGTGGCGCGCAGCATGGGCGGCCTGACGGTCGAGGTCGTCCCGACGCCCGCACCGGTCGAGGGAGGCTC
>JBGSII010000460.1:0-6854 GCA_041742555.1 Ilumatobacteraceae bacterium | reverse complement strand
TTCCTCCTCGCGCCGCGTCCGGCTCGTCGCTGGCGCTTCCCTCGCCGGCGCGCACCACGCCAGCGATGAGCGAACCGGTCACATACGCACACCTCGCTCATCGCAACCCGGCCGACCACGCCAGCGATGAGCGAACCGGTCACATACGCACACTTGGCTCATCGAAACGGGGGCGGGGCGCGCGACGGCCACCGTGCCACGGAATCGGCGGTCGGGCCTGCGACAATGGCAGCGTGAGTCGCTCGCGCACGACCTCGATCCCGAGGCCGAAGGAACCACCGAAGGCGTCCGACGAGGGACGTTCGCGTCTCGGTGACTTCACGCGGCCCATCCCTGTCGAGAAACGGTTGTTCCGCCGCCCGAAGCTCGCGCTCTTCGGCGGCGCGTTCGTCCTGCTGGTGATCGGCACGATCGCCGCTGCAGTCTTCATCCTGCCGATGGGGACCTGGTTCGACCAGAGCGACCAGCTCGTCCAGCGTCAGGACGAACTCGACGAGCTGCAACGCGTCAACGGGCAGCTCTCGGGCGAGGTCGAGCGGCTGCGCACCGACGACGGGGTCCGCGAGGCCGCCCGCGAAGAGATCGGCTTCGTGGAAGAGGGAGATCAGCGCTCGACGATCCTGCCGCTGCCGCCCCTGCCCAACAACCTTCCCGATGGCTGGCCGTACAACGTCGTCACCCAGATCTTCGCCGCCCGCACGGCTGGATCTGCACCCGCCGTCGCCGACTAGGTTGCGCTCACGTCACTTCGACGATCCGATCAGATCACACAAGGGGGCACACGTGGCCGGCAGCATCCTGGGGACCCGAGTACAGCGCAAGGAAGATCCCAAGTTCCTCACCACCGGCGGCGTCTACGTCGACGACCTGCAGGAGCAACTGCTCGCCGGCGCACTGCACGTCGTGTACGCGCGCTCGTCTGCCGCCCACGGCACGATCCTGTCGATCGACGTCGACGGCGCGAAGGACATGCCGGGCGTGGTCGGCGTGTTCACCGCGGAGTCCCTCGGGCTCGAGCCGGTGCCGTCGCAGTTCAACCCGATCATCGCGCGCACCATGCTCGCCAGCGACAAGGTCCGCTTCGTCGGAGAACCGGTCGTCGCCGTCGTCGCCGAAACGCTCGCGCAGGCCGTCGACGCGGCCGAGATGGTGTTCGTCGACATCGACTTCCTTCCTGCGCTCATCGACATCGAGGCGTCGATGGCGTCGGAGACGCTGATCTACGAGGCCGCCGGATCGAACGCCGTGTTCGACACGACGGCCCTTGGGATGCCGGAGAACACCGACACCGACGAGTACTTCAAGGACTGCGAGGTCGTGGTCAAGGCGCGTTTCCTCAACCAGCGCGTCGCTCCCTGTCCGCTCGAGGTCCGTGGATCCGCTGCCACCTGGGTCGACGGTCGGCTGTACCAGTGGCTGTCGACCCAGCATGCCCAGGGAACCAAGGAGCCGATCGCTGCCGCCAACGGTGTCGATCCGGACCAAGTGCGCGTGATCACACCGGACGTCGGCGGGGCGTTCGGCGCCAAGATCGGCACCTACGCCGAGGAGATGCTGCTCGGTCCGATCTCCAAGGCCGTGGGGCGACCGGTTCGCTGGCGCGAGACCCGGAGCGAGTCGATGATGAACATGGGTCACGGCCGCGCCCAACTGCAGTACGTCACGATCGGCGGGACCCGCGACGGCAAGGTCACCCACTACCAGATGCACCTGTTCCAGGACGCCGGCGGGTTCATGGACTTCGGCGGGGTTCTGGGCTTCGCCATGACGCGCCCGATGGCGTCGGCGGTGTACGACATCCCGAACATCGAGGTGCGGGCGACGACCGTCATCACCAACACGACCCCGACCGTTCCCTACCGCGGCGCGGGACGGCCCGAAGCAACCGCTGCGGCCGAGCGGGCGATGGACATGTTCGCGGCGGAGATCGGCAAGGACGCCGCCGCGGTACGCCGGATGAACCTGATCCCGAAGTTCCTCGAGCCGCACACGACCGCGATCGGACAGGCGTACGACGTCGGCGACTTCGAAGGCGCACTCGACAAGGCGCTCGACGCCGCCGGGTACGCCGATCTCCGGGCCGAGCAGGCGCGCCGACGCGCCGCCGGCGACGACAAGCAGCTCGGTATCGGGGTGAGCGTCTACGTCGAGATCACCGGTGGCGTCCCGCCGATGGGCGAGGCCGCCAAGATCGAAGTGCAGGACGACGGCTCGGCGCTGGTGTACACCGGCACGTCGCCGCACGGCCAGGGCCACGACACGTCCTGGTCGATGATCGCAAGCGACCAGACCGGCATTCCCATGGACAAGATCACGCTCATCTGGGGTGACACCGATCTGGTCCCGGTGGGCGGCGGAACGATGGGCTCTCGCTCGTTGCAGCAGGGCGGCATGGCCGTCAACCAGGCGTCGATCGAACTGGTCGAGAAGGCCCAGAAGCTCGCCGCGTCGCTGCTCGAAGCCGACGAAGCCGACGTCGTGCTCGACAAGGACCACGGCGCATTCCACGTCGCTGGCACCCCGGCGGTGGCCAAGACCTGGGCCGATCTCGCCGTCGCTGCGAAGAGCCAGGGCGACGACCTGGCGATCGACACACGGTTCGAAGCCGGCCAGGCCACCTTCCCGTTCGGCGCTCACGTCGCGGTGGTCGAAGTCGACACCGGCACCGGGCAGGTGAAACACCTGCGGCAAGTCGCCTGCGACGACGCCGGCCGCGTCGTCAACCCGATGCTGCTCGACGGCCAGATCCACGGCGGCATCGCTCAGGGCACCGCGCAGGCGCTGCTCGAGGAAGTCCGCTATGACGAGGACGGGAACCCGATCACCTCGAACCTGGCCGAGTACGCGATGATCTCGGCGACCGAACTTCCGAGCTTCGAAGTGATCCACATGGAGACACCGACGTTCGTCAACCCGCTCGGCGCCAAGGGCATCGGCGAGTCCGGCACGATCGGTTCCACGCCGGCGGTGCAGTCGGCCGTCATCGACGCTGTCAGCCACCTCGGCGTCCGCCACATCGACATGCCCGCCACCGCCGAGAAGGTCTGGCGAGCCATCCAAACCGCAACGTGACGATTGCAGCAGGGGTCAGACCCCTGCTGCAATCTCGACAGGAGACGACATGACCATCACCGAGCATCCGCGCACGACGTTCAAGTCGTTCGAGGAGTCGACCGCCGAGGACTGGGCCGTCATCTCGCCCCAGTTGGCGATCACCCAGTCGTTCGTCGCCGAGCGCGTCATCGAGCTGATGCGGGCCCTCGAGTTCGACCACGGCGGGTTCCCGGTCAGCCGGCTCGAACACAGCCTCCAGACCGCCACACGCGCCGAGAAGGACGGCCGCGACGACGAGTACGTCCTGTGTGCGCTGCTGCACGACATCGGCGACACCCTCAGCCCGTACAGCCACCCCGACATCGCCGCCGGCATCCTCAAGCCGTTCGTGTCCGAGGCCAACCACTTCATGGTGAAGCACCACGGCGAGTTCCAGGGCTACTACTTCTGGGACTACATCGGCCTCGACAAGAACGCACGCGACAAGCATCGCGACTCGCCGTACTTCGAGCACACCGAGGAGTTCTGCGCGAAGTACGACCAGACCGCCTTCGATTCCGACTATGTCAGCAACCCGCTCGAGCACTACGAGCCGCTGATCCGCGAACTGCTCCACGGCCGCTGACGATTGCAGCAGGGGTCTGACCCCTGCTGCAATCGTCACGTGCCGCACCGCGGGAGTGCGGTCGCTGGACGACGTCAGGAACTACCTTCAGCGCGATGACCCCCGGCGTGTACGACAGGCTGTTGAAGGCCATCGGCATGGTCGTGGCCGTCATGACGGTCGGGACCATCGGCTACATGCTGTTCGGGATGTCGTTCAACGAAGCGGCCTATCAGACGGTCACGACCGTGACGACCGTCGGATTCCGCGAGCTCCAGGACTTCGACGCCGCACGACAGTGGTTCACCATCGCCCTGATCCTGATGGGCACGTCGACCGTGCTGTTCACCTTCACCATCGCCATGCAGTTCGTCTACGACGGGCACCTCCGTCACGTCATCGGGAGTCGCTTCATGCACCGTGAGATCGAGAAGCTCAACGGACACACGATCGTGTGCGGGTGGGGTCGCGTGGGGCGTGCGGTCGCCGACGATCTCCGCGACGCCGGCCACGACGTGGTGGTCGTCGACGTCAACGCCGAGCGCGTTCACGGGATCCCGTATCCGACCATCGTCGGCGACGCGACCCTCGACTCCACGCTGCGTGCGGCAGGTATCGATCGAGCCCGCGCCTTGATCGCTGCGCTGGAAGGCGACGCCGAGAACCTGTTCGTGACGCTGTCAGCACGGGCAATCGTGCCGAAGCTGTTCATCGTGGCCCGAGCGCGCCAGGACGAGAGTGTGCCCAAGTTGGCGAACGCCGGCGCCGATCGGGTCGTCAACCCCCAGGAACTCGGGGCGGCCCGCATGGCGTCGTTCGTCGCGCGGCCCCATGTGGCGGAGTTCGTCGACGTCGTGATGCACGAGCGGTCGCTCGAGTTCCGCATGCAGGAGTACGACGTCCCCGACACGTCACCGCTCGCCGGCCGAACGCTTCGCGAGGCCGACCTGCGCAAGCGCGCCGGCGTGTTGGTGTTGGCGTTGCGGCGAGTCGACGGCAGTTTCACCACGAACCCCGATCCCGACATCGTGATCGAGCCGCACCAGGTGCTGATCGCCGTCGGAACCGACGACGACTTCGACCGACTCGACGCGATCGCCCGATGAGCGTCGCGAACACGGAACGCCGCAGGACCCACGTCCTGATCGACCTCGACGGCACGATCTCGGATTCGTCGCCGGGCATCGGACGATCGTTGCGGCATGCGTTCAGCACCTGCGGCTACGAACCGCCCACCGACGAGCAGGTTCGCGCCGTGATCGGACCACCCTTCGAGGTGAGCTTCCCGACACTCGGCATCCCCGTCGAGGACATCGAGCGGGTCGTGCACGCCTATCGCGAGCGCTACGAGGCGATCGGGTTGTTCGAGAACACCGTCTATCCGGGCATCGCCGAGATGCTCGACGAGCTCGCCGCCGCCGGGCACACACTGTCGATCGCGACCGCCAAACCCGAAGAGACGGCGCGGCGGATCATCGACCACTTCGGCTTCGCCGACTACTTCGAGGTCCAGGCCGGGGCGACGAACGAGGTGGGCACGGGCCGGCGCACGAAGGCCGAGGTGATCAAGTACGCGCTCATCTCACTGCATCTCGGCCCCGCCGACCTGCCCCACGTGGTGATGCTCGGCGATCGCGATCACGACGTGGAGGGCGCGCACCTGAACGGGATCGACTGCGTCGGTGTGACGTGGGGGTTCGGATCGGTCGACGAACTCCGACACGCAGGGGCTGCCGCCATCGTCGACTCCCCGGGAGAAGTTGCTGCAGCCGTCGCGGCGACGTACCGTTCCGGACGGCCATGAGCACCACCGCCGACCAACCTCCGATCGACACCGCCGCGCCCTCGGCGCCGGCCACGATCCCCGCGTCGAGTTCGCAGGCGGACCGGTTCATGCGCCGCCTGCTCCGGCTGCCGGAGGGCCAGACCGCGACCGCCGCCGAGGCCCGCTCGGCGTTCCAGAAGTCGCTGTTCATCAGCACCTGCCGGTGCCTCCTGATGTACATCGTATTCCCCTTCGTGCTGCCCGCCGTCGGGATCGCACGCGGGGTGGGGCCGTTCATCGGACTGGTGATCGGTGTGCTGGCGATCGTGTCGATCGTGTACAGCATCCGCCGTTTCTGGCGGGCGAACCACTCGAAGCGTTGGCACTACACGATCTTCGGGACGGCGATCATCGGCTTCCTCGTCTATCTCGCCGTGAAGGACCTCTCGAGCATCCTGTCCTGAGCGTTACATCTGGGGTCAGACCCCAGATGTAACACGGCTCGACGGCGTGACGCTCGATGTCGACGCGGCGGCGCCGATGGGGCATGATGGCGGACGACCCCGGCCCACGGAGTCACTCATCCACCACGACGAACACTTGGGGGCACCAGTGGAGATCACGGTCACCGTCAACGGCACGCAGTACACCCACGACGTCGAGCCGCGCACGCTGCTCGTGCAGTACATCCGCGAACACGTCGGCCTCACCGGCACCAACATCGGATGCGACACCTCATCGTGTGGGGCCTGCTCGCTGCACCTGAACGGTGAAGCCGTCAAGAGCTGCACCGTGCTCGCCGTCCAGGCCGACGGCACCGACATCGTCACGATCGAAGGGATGGCCTCCGCCGACGGCACCCTGCACCCGATGCAACAAGCGTTCATGGAGAACCATGGCCTGCAGTGTGGCTACTGCACGCCGGGCATGGTGATGGCCGCGAGCAGTCTGTTGAAGGAGAACCCGAACCCGACCGAGGAAGAGGTCCGCATCGGCCTCGAAGGGAACCTCTGCCGGTGCACCGGCTACCACAACATCGTCAAGTCCGTCCTGGCTGCGGCCTCCGGAGGCACCCAGTGATCCCTGCACCGTTCGACTACGTCCGCGCCGAGTCCGCTGAGGAGGCGATCAGCCTGGTCGCGCAGCACGGCGACGAAGCCAAGTTCATCGCGGGCGGTCACAGCCTGTTGCCGATGATGAAGCTGCGCCTCGCCCAGCCGAGCGTGCTGATCGACATCGGTCGCATCTCGGACCTGTCGTACATCCGTGACGACGGCGATCAGATCGCAATCGGCGCGATGACGCGCCACATGGACGTCGAGACCTCCCCGATGCTCCGCGAGCACGTGCCGTTGCTGGCCCACGCCGCTGGACACGTCGGCGACCCGCAGGTGCGCCATCGCGGCACCCTCGGCGGGACGATCGCCCACG
>JBGSII010000459.1:0-14391 GCA_041742555.1 Ilumatobacteraceae bacterium | reverse complement strand
AGCGCCCGCACCTGCACCTGGAACCGGGCACGGTCGGCGCCGGCATCCCACAACCGGCCGACCCCGCGGAGCGCGATCGAGATGGCCTGCCACACGGCGTGGTCCCGCTCCGACTCGAACCCGCGGAGGAACTCGAGCAGTTCGGCTGCCGACAGACGACCGGCCAGCGCTGCTGCCCAGGCATCGTCGACGAGGTTGTAGCGCTCGAGCGCCGACATGGATGCGATCACGGAGGCGTCGAGACGGCCGCGAAGCTCGTCGCTGTAGGCGACGCGGTAGAAGCCGTGCCCGCCGGCGTTGACGACGATGGGAGTGGATTCGGCGGCGAGGTCGTCGAGCGACAACGACGTGGACTCGCCGTCGAGGAGCACGGTGGAGGTCCGATCGCCGATGCGCACATGGATGGGGATGGCCCAATGCTGGCTGGGCGTGCCGTGGTCGCCAGCGTGCTCGTCGAAACCGAATCGCCGTTGGCGGAGCTGCAGGGCGCCGTCGCTGATCGATGCGATGACCAGCGGGTAGCCGGGTTGCCAGATCCACGAGTCCATGATCCGCCGCACCGGCTCACCCGAGGTCGTCTCGATCGCGTCCCAGAGATCGTTGGTCTCGGTGTTCGCGTAGCTGTGCAACTCGAGGTAGTGGTTGACGCCCTCGCGGAATCGATCCGCGCCGAGGTACTGCTCGAGCATTCGCAGAAGCGCCCCACCCTTCTGGTACGTGAGCACGTCGAACATGCCGTCGCAGTCGGCCGGGGATCGGACCTCGAACTCGACCGGTCGGGTGCTGACCAGCGAGTCGGTCTCGAACGCAGCGCTTCGTTCGACGCCGAACGCTGTCCAGCGTTCCCAGTCGGGACGGTACGCGTCGCATGCCGCCACCTCCATGAAGGTGGCGAACGCCTCGTTCAACCAGATGCCGTTCCACCAGCGCATCGTGACGAGGTCTCCGAACCACATGTGGGCGAGTTCGTGGGCGACGACATCGGCGACGAGCAGGCGCTCGGTCTGGGTGCTCGTGGCCGGATCGATCAGCAGCAGGCTCTCTCGGAACGTGATGCAGCCGAGGTTCTCCATCGCGCCGGCCGCGAAGTCGGGCAGCGCCACCAGGTCGACCTTGGCCCCCGGATACCTGATGCCGTAGTACTCCTGGAACCACCGCAAGCAGAATGCGCCGACGTCGAGGCTGAAGTCGGTGAGGTGCTGTTTGCCGGGCACGTGCACCAATCGCAGGGGTATCCCGTCGACATCGACGGCGTCCGTCGTGTCGAGGCGGCCCACGACGATCGCCACGAGGTAGCTGCTCATCAGCATCGTGTCGGCGAACCTGATCACGCACCGTCCGTCAGCGGTAGTGCGCTCGACCTCGGGTGCGTTCGAAACCGCTGTCAAACCGTCCTCGATGTCGAGTGTGACGGCGAAGACCGCCTTGAACTCGGGCTCGTCCCAGCACGGGAACGCGCGGCGGCAGTCCGTCGCCTGCATCTGGGTGGTGGCGATCACCTGCTCGATGCCGTCGTCGTCCACGTAGGTGCTCCGGTAGAAGCCGCGCAGCTTGTCGTTGAGGACGCCGTCGAACTCGACGCTGAGTGTCGTCGATCCGGGAACCACCGCCGTGGCAGGTGTGACGAACAGGCGCTCGGTCGTCGGCTCGAGGTACCAGGTGGCGGGCGTCCCGTCGACATCGCACCCAGTGATGTTCAGGTCGGCAGCATTGAGCACCAGGGTTTCGGTCGAGGCGTCGACGTGCAGGGCGATCGTCACCGATCCGGTGAACGCCGCTGCGGTGAGTGACGGCCGCAGCAGCAGGTCGTAGCGGGTGGGTCGCACGCCGGTCGGGAGTCGATAGGGATCAAGTTCCAACGTTGGTGCAACCATCGTCGGGAGGGTACCGCCGGTAGCGTGGACCCCCGTGTCCGACCTGACTCGACGGTTCTCCAACGGGACCACCACCGCTCCGGCCCGCTTCGACGTCGTCGGGATCGGCAACGCCCTGGTCGACGTGATCGCTCCGGCCGAGGATCACTTCCTCGAACGGCACCAGCTCGTGAAGGGCTCGATGACCCTGATCGAAACCGACCGAGCGGTCGAGCTGTACGCAGCACTCGAGAGCGCGGTCGAGATGAGCGGTGGATCCGCCGCCAACACGGTGGTCGGCGTCGCGAGCCTCGGAGGGCGCGCCGCCTACATCGGCAAGGTGAACGGTGACGATCTCGGCGACGTGTTCGGCCACGACATGCGCGCCGTCGGCGTCACGTTCCACCGGCCGCCCGGCGACCATGGCACCCCGACCGGGCGCTGTGTCATCGTCGTGACGCCCGACGCCGAACGGACGATGAACACCTACCTCGGTGTGTCCAGCGAGTTGTGTGTCGACGATCTCGACGAGTCGGTGGTGGCCGACTCGCATGTGCTGTACATGGAGGGGTACCTCTTCGACCGCGACCATGCCAAGGCCGCGTTCCGGCGTGCCGCCGAGGTGGCGCACGACCACGGCCGGATGGTGTCGCTGACGCTGTCCGACTCCTTCTGCGTCGACCGCCACCGTGACGACTTCCGGGCGCTCGTCCAGGATCGCGTCGACCTGCTGTTCGGCAACCACGACGAGTTGCTGTCGCTGTATCAACTCGACTCGTTCGACGAGGCCGTGGCGGCGCTCCGTGACGAGTGCGAGTTCGCGGCCATCACGGTGGGAGCGCAGGGCTGTGTGATCGTCACGCCCGATGACTTGCTGCGCGTCCCTGCCGTCGATGTCGACACGGTGATCGACACCACGGGCGCGGGTGACCTCTTCGCTGCAGGGTTCCTGTACGGGTTGACATCGGGCCGGGACCTCGAGACGTGCGGTCGCTACGGCGCGATCGCAGCGGCCGAGGTGATCGGCCACGTCGGGCCGCGACCGCTCGTCGAGCTGCGTAATCTGATCGGCGATGGCTGACCACGACTCGGACCTCTCATCGGGCGTCGATCACCTGATTCGCACCGCGACGGCGTGGAGGGAAGCCGAGCCCGATGAGGACATCCGAGCCGAGCTCGAGTCCCTGATCTCGTCGGCGCAATCCGGTGACGCGGTAGGGCTCGCCGACAGATTCGACGGCAGGCTGCAGTTCGGGACGGCCGGACTTCGCGCAGCGGTCGCTGCCGGCTCGATGCGGATGAACCGGTTGGTGGTTCGCCAGGCGGCGGCCGGCCTGGGCCGGTGGTTGCTGGACGCCGAGGCGGCCGGCGAGATCCCCGAGGCGGCGCGACGCGGGGTGGTGATCGCTCACGATGCTCGTCGCAAGAGCGACGTGTTCGCCGACGACACCGCTCGGGTCCTTGCGGCAATGGGCATTCGTTCGATGGTGCATCCGGGGGTCCAGCCGACCCCGGTGCTCGCGTGGTCGATCACCGGGATCGGCGCGGCGGCGGGGGTCGTCGTGACGGCGTCGCACAATCCGCCGGCCGACAACGGTTACAAGGTCTATCTGGAGACCGGTTCGCAGATCGTGTCGCCGATCGACACCGAGATCGCGGACCGGATCGGCCAGTTCGACCCCTTGACCGTCGAACTCGCTCCTGCGGATGATCCGCTCATCGAGCGCCTGGACGGCTCGTGGGTCGACCGGTACGTCGAGTTCGTGCCGTCGGTGCGGCTGCGGCCCGATGTGCCAGGTGTCGCTGTGGCCTACACCGCGATGCACGGAGTGGGTGGCGCCGTGGTGCTCCGGGCGTTCGAGGCCGCCGGGTTCCCGGCACCGCACGTCGTCGATGCGCAGCAGCAACCCGATGGGACGTTCCCGACGGTCGCGTTCCCGAACCCCGAGGAACCGGGTGCGATGGACCTCCTGCTCGACGAGGCTCGGTCATGTGGGGCGAAGGTCGCGCTCGCGAACGATCCCGATGCGGACCGACTCGGCGTTGCGATTCCGCAGCCGGATGGTTCGTGGCGCCGGCTCAGCGGCGACGAGATCGGGTGGCTGTTCGCCGACTACATCCTGGCCAACACGTCCGGCGACGACCGGCTGGTGGTGACGACACTGGTGTCGTCGTCGCTGCTCGCCCGGATGGCCGAGGCAGGCGGGGTCCACAGCGAAGAGACGTTCACCGGTTTCAAGTACATCGGCAAGATCGCCCACGACCGGCCGGATCTGCGCCTCGTGCTCGGTTACGAGCAAGCGCTCGGCTATCTGGTCGCCCCTCGCCCGCTCGACAAGGACGGGATCACCGCCGCGGTGCTGATGGCGGAGATCGCCGCGGTGGCCGAGTCGGAGGGGGCCACCCTGCAGGATCGTCTCGACGCGATCGCCGAGCGCTTCGGTCGCTACGTGACCGCGGAGCTGTCGGTGAAGATGCCCCCTGCCGACGGGGCCGCCTTTGTCGCCTCGATCGAGGCTGCGCCACCCGCCGAGGTGGGCGGTCGTGCTGTCGTGTCCGTGCAGTCTTTTCCCGAAGCGAATCTCGTGCGATTGCTGCTCGCTGGTGGCGTGCGTCTCCAGATCCGCCCCAGTGGCACCGAACCCAAGGTCAAGCTGTACGGCGAAGCCGTCGACCTCGATCCTGCCGACCTCCACGCTCTCCTGGAAGGTGTTACATCTGGGGTCAGACCCCAGATGTAACACCGTCACGCTGCGAGCTGGATCGCTCGCTCGACGACGGCTCGCATCTCGCTGCGGGTCGCAACCGCTCCTCGAGCACGAGACAACGAGGTGCGGTAGGCACCGCGGGTCGCTATCCCGAGAGCGGCTGCGATGGTCTCCGGCTCGACCCCGCCGAGACGATCGAGCGTCGCGAGGGTCGCCATTCGAACGACGGACGCGAGTTCGGTTTCGGACTCGGCGTTGACCTCGGACAGCAAGAACCGAACCGTCTCTCGAACCGTCTCGATCTCGGCGCGACCCCAGGTGTTGCACGTTGGTGCTTGGTCTGTCCGGACGAACGCGTCGAAGACAGTGGGGCGACCATCGAAGTGGTCGAGCACCACGGCGGTGTCGAGCCATGGGGGACAGCGCCGGAGCCCCAGATAGGTGCGGTGGCTCGACCAACGGTACTCAGCCACGTCGTCGATCCCGACGACTTCGAGGGCATTGCGGTGGACGTAACGGACTGCAGTCATGAGATATCGGTCGCTGGTGATCAATCTCGAGTGGAACCGACCGCGGAAGAGAGGGCCGTCCTGGCCATGGCGGTCGTTCATGTGTCGCGTGAAGACCGACGAGAGCCGCTGCATCCCTTCTGAGAGCCCGGCGTTCGGGCAGTGCACGACAAGGTGAAAGTGATTGCCCATGAGGCAATACGCGTGGACAACCATGCCGAAGAGTTCGCACATCTCGGCGAGTCGCTGCCCGAACGACGTTCGGTCGTTGTCGTCGACGAAGATGGCACGCCGGCCGGCGCCACGGTTCATCACGTGGTGCCAGCCGTCGTCCGGGTCGAGTCGAAGTGAACGTGCCATCGCTCCATCATGAACAAGGGGTGTTACATCTGGGGTCTGACCCCAGATGTAACACCCCTTGCTCAGGCGGGGGTGCCGAACTGGCGGTCGCCGGCGTCGCCCAGGCCCGGGACGATGAATGCGTCATCGTTCAGATGGTCGTCGATGGCAGCGGTGAAGAGCCGGATCGGCAGATCGGCGGCCTCGAGTGCCGCGATTCCCTCGGGCGCAGCGAGCGCACACACGACGGTGATCGGTGGGGGCGCATCGCGCTCGAGCAGCAGCCGGACCGTGTGGATCAGCGAGCCACCCGTTGCCAGCATCGGATCGAGCACGATGACCGGACGACCAGCGAGCGACTCCGGCAGCTTGTTCACGTATGGCTCGGGCTGATGTGTCGCCTCGTTGCGAGCCATGCCGATGAAGCCGATGTCGGCATTGGGGAGGAGGTCTTGGGCGGGCCGCACGAAGCCCAGCCCGGCGCGAAGGATCGGTACGACCACCGGCTGGATGGCGATGCGCACTGCCCTCGCTGTCGTGAGCGGCGTCTCGACCGTGCCCTCGACGGTGGGCAGCCATCGCGTGGCCTCCGCGATCAACAACCCACCGATTCGTTCGAGATTCTGCCGGAACAGGGCGTTCGGGGTGTTGCGGTCGCGGATCTGGGCGAGTGCGTCGGTGCACACCGGGTGGTCGACGAGCGTCGTCTCGACAGCCATGTCACGCCACCCCGAGCGACAGCTCGCTCTTCAGGATCGAGTAGCGCGGTTTGATCACGCCGTTGATCAGCTTCAAGCGCTCGGGGAACGGAGCGAACGACGACTTCATCGCGTTGACGGTGAGCCATTCCAGGTCGTCGAGACCCCAGTCGAAGGCCTCGCTGAGCTTCTGCATCTCCTTGGTCATCGACGTGTTGCTCATCAAGCGGTTGTCCGTGTTGACCGTGACCCGGAAGCGAAGGCGGCGCAGCATGCCGATCGGGTGATCCGCGATCGACGCCACGACACCAGTATTGACGTTCGAGGTCGGGCAGAGCTCGAGCGGAATACGTCGGTCGCGGATGTAGGTCGCCAAGCGGCCCAGCTTCTCGGAGCCGAGGCCCTCGCCGGGATCGATGTCGTCGACGATCCGTACGCCGTGGCCCAGTCGTTCCGCGCCGCAGAACTGCACCGCTTCCCAGATGGAGGGCAGCCCGAACGCCTCTCCGGCGTGGATGGTCGAGTGGAAGTTCTCGCGATTGACGTACTGGAACGCGTCGAGGTGACGTGACGGGGGATACCCGGCCTCGGCGCCCGCGATGTCGAAGCCGACCACCCCGGCGTCGCGGAAGCGAACTGCGAGCTCGGCAATCTCCAGCGACCGCGCCGCAGTTCGCATCGCCGAGACGATCGCGTAGATGGTGAGGTCGGTGTCGGCCGAACCACGCCGGAACCCTTCGAGCACGGCCTCCATCACCTCGTCGAGGGTCATGCCCTTCTCGGTGCTCAGCTCCGGGGCGAAGCGGACCTCCGCGTACACGACTCCGTCGGCGGCGAGATCCTGTGCGCACTCGTACGCGACCCGCTCGATCGCGTCGCGGTCCTGCATCACGCCGACGGTGTGGGCGAACGTCTCGAGATACAGCACGAGATCGTTGCGCTTGGCGCCGCGGTTGAACCAGGTCGCGAGGTCGTCGACATCGGTGGTCGGGAGGTCCTTGTAGCGGAACTCCTGTGCGAGTTCGATCACGGTGCGAGGTCGGACGCCTCCGTCGAGATGGTCGTGGAGCAGCGCCTTGGGCGCCCGCTGGATCAGATCGGCGAGTGACATGAAGCCACGCTACCGAGTAGCGCCCGGTCAGCCGAGCGGTCGCAACGGCATGTCGGTCGGACGCTGCAACCAGTTCCACACCGGGTACTCAGCGCCGGCCGAGATGCAGTGCAGCGTGTAGGCGTGTCGGCTGATGCCCGAGCGGTTGACGTCGCTCCAGTGCGGCAAGCGACCGTTCAGCACGACGAGTGTCCCGGCGGGGACCTCGAGTGGGACCAGGTCCTGGCCCGTGGGGGGCGGTGTCGGCAGCGGCGTCGTGTCGAGCGTCTCCATCACGGTGCCCTCGCTCGACTCGTTCCGCTTGAAGAGCTGGCGCAGCGGCCCTCGGTGACCACCCGGCGCCGCCCACAGGCAACCGTTCTCCAAGGTTGCGTCCTCGATCGCGAACCAGAAACCGGTCACGGAGATCGGGTCGGTGTACAGGAAGGTTGCGTCCTGGTGGCAGCCCACCTCGCCGCCGATGAGGGGTTGTTTGAAGATGTACATCGACTGCAGGGCTCTCGCATCGACGAGACCGATGTCGGCGGCGATCTCGGCGAGGCGGGCGTCGTACGAGAACCGTTCGAACTCGTCGTCGAGATCGTGCTGCGCGTGGCCGATCTTGTTGATGCTGAGCTCCTTCGGCTGGGTCAGTTCCCCGTCGGCATCGAACGCGTCCTCCTCGAAGAAGCACCAGATCGTCGATCCACTCGCCAGGAATTCGCCGTCGGAGACGCGCGCCTGCTCGTTCGTCGTGAACACCGATCGCTGCTCTGATGGCTCCCACGCGTCGACGATGTCGAGCGCCCGTGTGCGAAGTCGGCGACGATCATCGGCCGACACGAAGTCGTCGACGACCAGGAACCCGTCACGTTGATACGACTCGATCTGTTCGGCGCTCAGCACCCGCTCGATCGTAGTGGCCGGGTGTTACGTCTGGGGTCTGACCCCAGACGTAACACCCGCAGCTGCGTCAGCCCGGCGCGTAGGCGGGTCGGATCTGGTCGTCGAGGAGTGATCGTCGCACGTGCATCGGGGCGAACGACGACATCATCGCGTTGGTCGCCAGGCGGCCCATCTCGGCCAGCGTCAGATCGTGTGTGACGGCGAGAGCATGGAGCTCGCTCGACGGCATCACGTTGCTCATCAACCGGTTGTCGGTGTTGTAGCCGACGTTGAACCCGGCGCGGAGAAACGGGCCGATGGGGTGCTCGGCGACGCTCGGCACCGCACCGATCTGCACGTTGCAGGTGGGCGCCATCTCGAGGTGGATCTGGTGGTCGAGAACGTACTGGGCGAGCGGTCCGAGCTCGATGTCCTCGGCGCCGCCGCGCGCTGCGAGGTTCGTGTCGGCGCGCAGCCGCACGCCGTGCCCGATGCGATGGGCGCCGTGGACCAGCGCGTCCGAGATCAGCTCGAGGTCGGGTGGTTCGCTCGCGTGGATCGTGATGTTGAGCAGCGCCGATCGGGCGAACTCGAGGGCTTCGGCGTGCAGCGATGGAGCGAACCCTGTCTCCGCACCGGCGAGATCGAACGCCACCACCTTGTCGTCCCAGGCCCGGAGCCGGTCGACGAGCCGGGCGATCTCGACCGAACGGTGTTCGGTGCGCATCGCGCACAGGATCGCATTCACGACGATCTGGTGGCCCCGTGCAGCCATGTCGGCCTCGGCGCGCCTGAATCCGGACGTCACCGCTTCGACGACAGCTTCCAGCTCGAGACCCTGTTGCTGATGCAGCTCGGGAGCGAACCGGATCTCGGCGTAGACGACGCCGTCGTCGGCGAGGTCGACGACCGCCTCGTGCGCGACCCGCTCGAGGTGATCGGAGCTCTGCATGACCGCCAGGGTGTGCTCGAACGTCGCGAGGTACTGCAACAGGTCAGCGGTTTGCGCCCCCCGGGTGAACCATGCCTGCAGTTCGCCGGGATCGGTGACCGGCAGCGCCCAGCCGATCGAGTCGGCCAACTCCAGGATCGTCGCAACCCGCAGCCCTCCGTCGAGGTGGTCGTGCAAGAGCACCTTCGGCAGGCGGCGGGCGTCGTCGCGGGTGAACGGCATGATCGCGGGCGCGCGCGTCTACTGCATCCCCTTGAACCAGGGGATGCCTTCCTCGGCGGGCGGTCTGAGCCGTTGCGCTCCGACCGTGACGGCGATCAGAGTGACGACGTACGGCGTGACGAAGACGAGCTGGTTGTTGGGCTCCTTGACGGCGAAGTACGCCCAGAACGCGAGGAGCGAGAACACCAGGACCGTGCCGGCCCCAGATGCCGAGCGTCGGTAGGCCATGTACATGGCGGTCACCGCCAGACCGATCGCGGCCGCCAGGAACAACGCGTTCACCAGGTCTTCGGGGTTGGTGCGCAGCGTGATCCCCGAGGCGTATCCGAACAGCCCGGCGCCGGCGGCGGTGCCTGCCGGCATCCAGTTGCCGAAGATCATCGTGGCGAGGCCGAGGAAGCCGCGACCGGCCACCTGGTTCTCCTGGTACCGGTTGGCGAAGAGCACGAGGACGGCGCCGCCCATGCCGGCGAGCCCGCCGGAGATCGCCATGCCGAGGTAGCGCATCTTGTGCACCGACACGCCGAGCGAGTCGGCGGCCGACGGGCGCTCGCCGCTGAACCGCAACCGCAGACCGAGCGGGGTGTGCCACAGGAAATAGGCCATGCCGAAGAACAGCCCGACGGCCAACATCACGTCCCAGGTGATGTCGGTGGTCATGCCCTTCATGAACCCGGCCGCGTCGGCGATCATGAACCAGCCGGTGTCCTCGAACCAGCCGAAGATGTCTGGGGTCTGCCAGCCGAACAGTTCGCCACCGGACAGGAAGGGCATCGTGAACGAGCCCATGCTTCCCGAGTTGCCAGGTGACGAGGTCACCGATCC
Source organism: Ilumatobacteraceae bacterium (assembly GCA_041742555.1). Lineage (GTDB taxonomy): Bacteria > Actinomycetota > Acidimicrobiia > Acidimicrobiales > Ilumatobacteraceae > Sva-07. The sequence continues at coordinate 4,310 of JBGSII010000459.1, read as the reverse complement.
GCCCTGGACGCCCACGAAGAGTTCACTGGCCATGAACCGTGCGATACCGGGTGCGATCAAGTTGATGGCAACACCGGCGACGATGTGGTTGACGCCGAACGTCGTGGTGGCCACGCTCATCACGAGGCCGCCCATCATGCCGCCGATGATGCCGCCGAGCAGCGCCATCCAGGGCCCGTACTCCCAGCCCCACCAGCCGGCGAAGATCGTGCCCATCACCATCATCCCGTCGAGGCCGATGTTGATCGTGCCGCTGCGCTCGGCGATGAGGCCGGACAGCCCGGCGAGCCCGATCGGCACCGCGGTGCGCAGGGCGACCCCGAACGTGCCGCTCGAGGTGAGATCGGAGTTGTCGGAGATGATGCGTGCCGTCGACATCACCGCGACGCCGACCATGACCAGCGCGACGAGCCGCCAGCGCTGCGACGAGATCAGCGGCGGCCGCTCGGTCTTCGCCACCGTTGCGTCCATCGTGGCGCTCATGACGTGGCTCCGATCGGGGCGGCTTCAGGCGTTGGTGGTGGCGTTCGTTCTTCGCGTGTTGCCGCAGCGGCAGCTTCGGCGGCGGCCGCGTCGTTGCGACGTCGTACCACTTCGTACGCGATCACTGCGGCGAGCAGGAACGAACCTTGGAGGATCTTGCCGATCTCGGGTGGAATGCCCAACGACCCGAGCCGGCGAGTGGCGACCTCGATCGTGGCCCACACGATCGCTGCGGCGGCGACGCCAACGGGGCTGTTGCGCCCGAGCAGGGCGATCCCGAGTCCGGTGAACCCGAGCGTGACGGGGAACGCGTCGCCGTACTTGTAGAAGTCGGAGTCGGCCAGCAGGAACGGCAGACCGATCATGCCGGCGACCGCTCCCGACATGAACAGCGTGATCAACACCATCCGCTTCGGGTTGACGCCGGCGGATTGTGCGGCGTCGGCATTCATGCCGGACAGCTTGAGTTCGTAGCCGAACAGGCTCCGGTTGAGCAGCACGTAGTAGGCGACGCCCAACGCGATGGCGACGGGAAGGAATCCGAGCAGGTCGACGCGTTCGCCGAAATCGAATCCGAAGAACTCGAAGATGGGGTCGAGCGGCGGGATGCGGGCCGACTCGGGCATCACCTTGGTCTGGGCGACGAGCCCGCCGTTCTCGGAGTCGCGGAAGTACTCCGAGAGGAGGAAGGCGCTGAGGCCGACCGCGATGTAGTTCAGCATGATGGTCGCCACTACGACGTTGACGTTGCGTGTGACGTTCAGCACGGCAGCGATCAGTGCCCACGACCCGCCCACCGTCATCGCGACGGCGAACACGAAGAGCACGTGGAGCACCGGGGGAAGGCTGACTTCGGCGCCCGCCCAGCCGGCGACGAGTGCTGCCAGGATGTACTGGCCGTTCGATCCGATGTTGAACAGGTTCATCTTGAAGCCGATGGCGACAGCGATCCCCGAGATGTACAGCGGGACGGCGGTGTTGATGATGTCGATGACGGCTGCGGTCGAGTCGATCGTCTTCCACATCTCGACGAACGCGTCGACGGGATTGTTGCCCGAGATCAACAGGGCGATCGACGAGATGAGGATCGCTGCCGCCGCCGCCACCAACGGGGCGATCGCCGCACGCCAGATCCGTTCGAACATCAGTGCACCCCCGTCGTCGCGCCCGTCATGTACGAGCCCAACTCGGCCGGCGTCACCGTGCTCGGGTCGACCTCGGCGACGATCTCGCCGCGGAGCATCACCAGGAGCCGGTCCGACAATCCGATCAGCTCCTCGAGGTCGGCTGACACCAGGACGGTTCCGAGGCCGGCGGCACGGGCGTCTCGGAGGATGTCCCAGATGACCGACTGCGCGCCGACGTCGACGCCTCGGGTGGGGTGCGCTGCAACCAGCACTTTCGGCTCAGCGGTCATCTCGCGGCCCACGACCAGCTTCTGCTGGTTGCCGCCGGAGAGTGTGAACGCGGGAACGTTGATGCTGGGCGTGCGGACGTCGAACTCGTCGATGATCACTTCGGCACGGTCCTTGGTGCCGCCCAGGTCGAACCACGGACCCTTCGCGAACGGCCGGCGGTGTTGATGGCCGAGCGCCGCGTTCTCCCACAGCGTGAATCCGAGCACCAATCCGTCCTTCTGGCGGTCCTCGGAGATGTAGCCGATACCAGCATCTCGGCGTTCGCGAGTCGAGAGCTGAGCGATGTCGCGGCCGTCGACGAGCACCGTGCCGGTCGACGGCAGCAGTCCGACCAGTGATCGGACGAGCTCGCTCTGGCCGTTGCCCTCCACCCCTGCGATCCCGACGATCTCGCCGCGGTGCACCGTGAACGAGACGTTGCGTACGGGATCGCGTCCGCCGGGGTCGGCCGCGCCGACCGTGAGCCCCGAGAGTTCGAGCACCGCTTGATCGGTGACGGTGCTCTCACGCGTCTCGGGCGTGGGGAGTTCGCTGCCGACCATCATCTCGGCGAGTTCGTGCGAGGTGACCGTGCTCGGATCGGGGACCTCTCCCACCGTCTTGCCTTGGCGGATGACCGTGATGGCATCCGCGTGCTTGAGTACCTCGTCGAGCTTGTGCGAGATGAAGATGATCGTTGCGCCCTGTTCGGTGAGCTCGCGCAGCGATGCGAACAGCGCGTCGACCTCCTGCGGCACGAGCACCGCAGTCGGCTCGTCGAGGATCAGGATCTCGGCGCCCCGGTACAGCACCTTGAGGATCTCCACGCGCTGTTTCTCGCCGACTCCGAGATCGGAGATCAGCGCATCCGGGTCGACCTGGAGTCCGTACCGTTCGCCGAGGTCACGGATGCGCGTGCGCGCCTCGTTGGCGTTCAGCGACAGCTTCGTGCCGGGCTCCTGGCCGAGGACGATGTTCTCCCAGACGGTCAGGTTCGCCGCGAGCATGAAGGCCTGGAACACCATGCCGATCCCATCGGCGATGGCGTCCTTCGGCGAGGAGAACACCCGGTTCTCGCCCTTGACGGTGATCGTGCCCTCGTTCGGCTGGTGCGCTCCGTACAGCGTCTTCATCAACGTCGACTTGCCAGCGCCGTTCTCGCCGACGATCGCGTGGACGGAACCCTGGCGGACGGTGAGGTTCACGCCGTCGTTGGCGACCACGCCGGGGAACCGCTTGACGATGTCGGTGAGTTGGATCGCGATCGGCGTGCTCGCCGTGCCGGTCGATGCCCCACCCGTGTCGCTCATCTCGTGTTTTCTAGCCGATCCGAGCGCCGCGCGAGGAAGAGGCGACCCGAATGGTCTCCGGCTCGTGCCTCGCCACTGCGCCCGAACGCGACGATGCCCGCCCGGTTTGGCGCCGGGCGGGCATCGATTGCAGTGTTCAGCGCCTCATCCTGGGATGGGGCGACCGGTGTTCGATTTGGCTCAGGGAGCCTCGGGAACCTCGATGTCGCCTGCCGCGATCTGTGCGGCGAACTCGTCGAGCTGGTCGGCGATGTCGTCGACGAAACCACCCGAGGTGGAGTAGCCGACGCCGTCCGACGCAACGTCGAAGACTCGCACGCCGCCGGCGAACGAACCGTCGTCGAACGCCTTGATCGTCTCGAACGTCGCCACGTCCACCTTCTTCAGCATGGAGGTGAGGATGTACGGCTGCAGCTCGGGCGAGACCAGTTCGTACTGGTCGGAGTCGACGCCGATCGCCCACACCTCGCCAGCGGCACCGGCTTCTGCGGCGGCCTCGAACGCACCGAGACCCGAGCCACCAGCGGCCGAGTAGACGATGTCCGCGCCGGCCTCGTACTGAGCGGCGGCCAGCTCCTTGCCCTTGGCCGGGTCGTTGAAGCCCGAGAAGTCCGGCGGCTGGCTGATGTAGTTGGTCAGCACCTCGATGTCCGGGTTGACCGCCTGGGCGCCGGCCACGTAGCCCGCTTCGAACTTCTTGATGAGGTCGTTCTCGACGCCACCGATGAAGCCGATGGTCCCGGTCTGGCTCTTGAGCGCAGCGGCGGCACCGACGAGGAACGAGCCTTCGTTCTCGGCGAACACCAGCGATGCGACGTTCGGCAGATCGACGACCGAGTCGATGATGGCGAAGCTCGTGTCAGGGTTCGTCTCGGCGACTGCGGTGATCGAGTCACCGAAGAGGAATCCGACACCGATCACGAGGCCTGCGCCTTCGTCGACCAGACCCTGGACGCGCTCGGCGCGGTCGCCGTCACCCGTCGGGGTCGACTCGAGCCCGGTCACACCGAGCTCGTCGACGGCCTGATCGAGGCCGGCGCCGGCGGCGTCGTTGAACGAACGGTCGCCGCGGCCGGTGATGTCGAACACCACGCCGACGGTGCTGCCGTCGCCCGTCGCC
>JBGSII010000458.1:0-2813 GCA_041742555.1 Ilumatobacteraceae bacterium | reverse complement strand
CGCTCGCGTCTGCGCGACCGTGTAGTTCGAGACGCCGACCGCGCGCACCTTGCCGGACGCAACGAGCGCATCGAGCGTGCCCGCCACCTCGTCGGGGTGAGCGAGCAGGTCGGGCCTGTGTATCTGGTAGAGGTCGAGGGTTTCGCAACGCAGCCGCCGCAGCGATGCCTCGCAGGCACTGCGCAGGGAGTCGGCCGACGAGTCGTACGGGACGGGCGGGGTGATTCCGCCCTTGGTGGCGAGCACCGTGCGCTCCCGGAGGCCTGGCGTCTCGTCGAAGACTCGACCGAGCAACTCCTCCGCGGCGCCGAACGCACCACCCGGCGCCGGTTCGCTTCCGTCGTAGCCGTAGATGTCGGCAGTGTCGATCAACGTCATCCCGCACTCGAGCGCCGTCTCGATCTTCTCCCGTGCCGTCGCCACGTCGGTGCCCGCGAAGCGCCAACACCCGTACGCGATCGGCCCGATCCCCGCGAGCGGTCCGCCGGGCGCCTGTTCGGTCGTCACGTCGCCACCGTATCCGCCCAGGTTTCCAACGATCAGTGCGCGATGAGTGCCGCTCTCCGGAACAGGTCGCGCACTGATCGGTCGAGGGGGATCGCTCAGGACCAGCGGGCGACTGCGGCGGCGATCCGATCGGCGGTCGCCTTGGGGCGCGCCGTGATGGCTCGATACGTGAATCGCACGACGACCCACCCCGCCGCGATCAGGTCGGCGTCCCGCTCCCGATCTCGTTCGAACGCTGACCGCTTCAACCCGTGATACGTCCAACCGTCGCATTCGAGGATGACGGGCGTGCCGGTGACGCGGAAGTCGACCTCGTAGCCGCAGATCGTCGGGTGGAACTCCACCGGCGGGAGCCGGTACCGGGTGATGAGCCGCTGCATGATTCCCTCCAGCAGCGAGTCGGTGGGCTTGCCATCGATCGCCCAGCCGTCGACGGCATTGCGCAGCGCGACGATCCCTGCGCGCCCACGTTCGGAGTGCTGAACGACGACGGACTCGAGTGTCGCCAAGGTCACGTGGTGGTGTGCGATGGTGTGGCCGACGGCATCGGGCACCGCGGCAGGATCGACGGCTCCGAGATCCAGCAGCGTCCGCAGGATGTTGGTGCAGGCGATGTTGCTCCGTCGCTGAGGGGTGAGCCGTTCGACGTCGTTCGGCCGATGGATCACCACGCCGCCGAGGGTGGGGAGTCGCCGTCGGCCGACGATGATGACGTCCACCGGGTCGGTACTCGGACGCTCGATCCCCCAGAGATGCGTTGCAGAACGATGCGACGCAAGTGCGGGGCGACCCACAGCGAGGAGGGCGGCCATGATCCGCTGCTCCCGGGTGTCGGGCGTTCCGTGGAGCCGCGCAACACCGGAATGGAGTTGCTCGAGCTGTCCCGCACGGATCGCGCGATACCAGCTCGAGCGGCTGAGCCCGCTGGCCTCCATCGAGATGACACCGTGGTGGGCCGTTGCCCAGTCGTCGAGATCGCTCAGCCGCATACCGGCCAGTGGGCGATCAAGCCCTCCGAACGGAACCTTGCCCGGCCCGCGACGATCAGTGCGCTCGGGGTGCCGTTTTCCGGAACAGCTCGCGCACTGATCGTCGGTGGGGGAAGGGTGTGGCGGTACGGTTCGGCGGGTGAGTGAGACGATCGGGTACGGGATCATCGGCAGCGGGATGATGGGCGGCGAGCACATCCTCGATCTCAACCACATCGACGGCGCCGAGGTCGTGGCGCTTGCCGACCCGGTGGCCTCGAGCATCGACTGGGGCCTCGCATGTGTCGAGGCGGGCGCGGGCGGCGCCGACGCCAAGTCCCGGGTGAACACCTACAGCGACTACGACGACCTGCTCGCCGACCCGGCTGTCGACGTCGTGGTCATCACCACCCCGAACTTCACCCACGCAGGGGTGCTCGCTGACGTACTGGCGACCGACAAGCACGTGCTGATCGAGAAGCCGCTGTGCACCACGGTCGACGACTGCAAGCGCGTGGTCGACGCCGCAGCGGCGCGCGACGCCATCACCTGGATGGGCCTGCAGTATCGGTTCATGCCGACCGCGGCGACCATGCTCGAACAGCTCGGGCAGGGTGTGTGCGGGGCCACCCGCATGGTGTCGATCCGCGAGCACCGGCTGCCGTTCCTCGACAAGGTCGGCAACTGGAACCGCTTCACCCGCAACACGGGCGGCACGCTCGTCGAGAAGTGTTGCCACTTCTTCGACCTGATGCATCTCGTCGCCGGCGCCCATCCCGTGCGGGTGATGGCGAGTGGGGGACAGGACGTCAACCACCTCGACGAGCAGTACGAGATCGACGGCCGGTTCGAGACCGCTGACATCCTCGACAACGCGTTCGTGATCGTCGAGTTCGCCAATGGCGTGCGGGGCGCACTCGACCTGTGCATGTTCGCGGAGGGCGGGCGCTTCGAGCAGGAGATCACGATCACCGGCGACCTCGCGAAGATGGAGGCCACGGTGCCCGGCGACGTGGTGTGGGTCGGCGAGCGCAGCGTCGCTGCGGGTCACGGATTCGCGCTGGGCAGCGGCGTGCGGGAAGTGCCGGCGCCGATGGATCCCCGGGTGCCGTACCCCGAGTTCCACCAGGGGGCCAGCTACATGGAACACCTCGCGTTGGCCGAAGCGATCCACACGGGGCAACCGGCTGCGGTGACGGTCACCGATGGCATGTGGGCCGTCGCCACGGGTGCCGCCGCGCACCGATCGATCGACGAGCGCCGCCCGGTGGAGCTGAGCGAGTTCGGCCTCGGTTGACCGTCAGCGGCCTGCGGCGGCGTAGGCCTGCTCGACGATCG
>JBGSII010000457.1:0-9224 GCA_041742555.1 Ilumatobacteraceae bacterium | reverse complement strand
GCGCTGCTGCCGAAGGCCGTCTCGAACTGCTGGTCCTGCTCGGGGCCGACCCGCTCAACGACTGCCCCGACGCCGATCTCGCCCGACGCGCGATCGCCGGCGCGCGGCGCGTGCTCTCCATCGACACCTTCCCGAGCGAGTCGACCCAGCACGCCGACGTGGTGCTCGCTGCGTCGGCGTACGGCGAGAAGGCCGGAACGACGACCAACCTCGAAGGCCGGGTCACCGCGCTCGCGCAGCAGGTGACGGCAACCGGCACGAGCCGGCCCGACTGGATGATCGCGGTCGAACTCGGGTTGATGATCGGTGAACGTTCGTTCGGCACCGACCATCCGCTGCGTGGTGTGTCGACCGTCGACGACGTCACCGAACTCATCGCGGCGACCGTCCCGGCCTTTGCCGCGGTCACGGCGAGCGCCCTGCGAGACCAGCCGAACGGCGTGCTCAGTTCACCGGAGCGCACCCCGTTGCCGGTTGCGTCTTTCTCCGCGCCGGGTCGGAACAGCTATGACTATCGGTTGGTGGTGAGTCGCAAGTTGTACGACCGGGCAGTGGGAACCCAGATGTCTCGATCGCTCGTGAACCTGGCGCCGGGTGCGGGGGTGCACGTCCACCCGCTCGACCTCGACAGCCTGGGGGTCGCCGACGGTGATGACGTGAAGGTCGTGAGCGCCCGTTCGGCGAGCGTGTTGCCGATCACCGCGAACGTGCGCGTGCCGCGCGGCGTGGCGTGGTCGCCGTTCAACCAGGGCGGCGGCACCATCGAGGACATCATCGATGGGACCGCGGCCACGACCGACGTCAGGATCGAGCGACTCTGATGTTGGCGATCGACCCGCTCCTCGAGGGCGACCTGCTCTGGACGCCGCTGTTCATCGTCATCGGCAAGGTGCTGCTCATCTTCGTCCTCGGTCTCGTGTCGACGATGCTGATGATCTGGTACGAGCGCAAGGTCGTGTCGGGGATGCACAACCGGGTCGGGCCGAACAAGGCCGGACCATGGGGCATCCTGCAGAGCCTCGCCGACGGCATCAAGGCGTTCTTCAAGGAGGATCTCCTGCCGACGCGCGCCGATCGGATCGTGTTCCGCCTCGCTCCGTTCCTGTCCTTCGTCCCGGGGTTCCTCATCTGGTCGGTCATCCCACTCGGCGGCGACTTCTCCGACGGCCAGGACGGTTCGGTCGAGATCTTCGGCGAGACGACGCTGGTCCAGCTCGCCGATCCACCGATCGGCATCCTGCTCGTGCTGGCGCTGTCATCGATCGCCGTGTACGGCATCATGCTCGCCGGGTGGGCGAGCGGCTCGAAGTACCCGCTGCTCGGTTCGGTACGAGCATCGGCGCAGATGATCTCCTACGAGGCAGCGCTCGGCCTCAGTCTCGCCGCCGTGCTGCTGTCGTCGGGCACGCTGTCGACCAACGGCATCGTGCGGGGCCAGGACAGCGTCGTCGACTGGAACGTCATCTCGACCGGCATCGTTCCGTTCGTGATCTTCCTGGTCGCCGCGACGGCAGAGTTGAACCGCCCACCGTTCGACCTCGTCGAGGCCGAACAGGAACTCGTCGGCGGCTTCAACACCGAGTACTCCGGCATCCGCTTCGCCTTGTTCTTCCTCGCCGAGTTCATGGGCGTGGTCACGATGAGCGCCGTGATGGTCACCCTGTTCTTCGGTGGCCCGCAGGGGCTGTTCGACATCCCGCTGCTCCCCGGCGGCATCGAGGGCACGGTGTGGTTCTTCGTCAAGCTCATGGGGTTCTTGTACCTGTACGTCTGGCTGCGCGCGACGCTGCCGCGGCTGCGCTACGACCAGCTGATGGACCTGGGCTGGAAGATCTTGATCCCGATCGCCCTCGGGTGGTTCCTGCTGCTCGCCGCGCTGCGTGAGTTCTCGCCCGAGGGGGACTTCGTGGACAGCCTCCGCGTCGTGCTGATCTCGTTCGCGGTGGCCGTCGCTGCGATCGGGCTGTTCACCGCCGCGCTGCGCGTGAGCGCGCGCAATCGTCGGGCGGCCTTCGACGCAGAGAACCCGACTGGGGACACACCGACTCGCAGCACCCAGAAGGGAGCGACCGTCTGATGGGATACCTCGAAGGATTCGGCGTCACGATCCGCCAGCACCGCCTGTTCGGCGGCAAGCGCGTGACCACGGAGTACTCGGGCGGACGGCGCGCGAAGAAGCAGCAGTCCGACGCTCGCGACGTCGTGCACGACGAGAAGCTGCCGCGGCCCGAGCGGCTCCACGGTCGTCATGTGCTCAACCGGTACGAGGACGGCATGGAGAAGTGCATCGGCTGCGAGCTGTGCGCCGGGGTGTGTCCCGCCGACTGCATCCACGTGCGCGGTGCCGACAACGACCCCGAGAACCCGACATCGCCGGGCGAGCGGTTCGGCTGGATCTACGAGATCAACTACCTGCGCTGCATCCACTGCGACATGTGTGTCGAGGCCTGCCCGACCGAGGCCATCACCGAGTCGAAGCTGTTCGAGTTCTCGTTCACCAGCCGCCGCGACGCGATCTACACCAAGGCCGAACTCGTCGTCGACGACGACGGCATGCCGCAGAAGTTGCCGTGGGAGGACTGGCGCGACGGTGACGATCTGCTCACCAGTGGCTGGATGCGCGCCACGTCGCCGTCTGGCGATGCAACCTTCGAGGGCCAAGTCGGCTGGAGCGGCGAGCTCGGCTACGGGGTTCGCGAACCCGAGCCGACCCAGGACGCGCGCGATGCCGCCAAGACCGTTCGGGTGGTCCAGCGGTGAGCGACACCACCTTTCTCGAGTACGTCGTCTTCTTCTCCGCCGCGATCATGATCCTCGGCGGCGCTGTTGGCGTCATCGCGCTGAAGAACCCGGTCCATGCTGCGCTCGGACTGGTGCTCACGCTGTTCGGCGTCGCCGTCCAGTTCGTCGCGATGGAAGCGCATTTCCTGGCGGCGGTCCAGGTCATCGTGTACGCCGGCGCCATCGTCGTGCTGTTCCTGTTCGTGATCATGCTGCTCGGCGTGGACGAATCGATCGATCTGTCGATCGAGCCGATCCCGATCCAGCGGCCGCTCGCTGCGGTGATGGGCATCGGGCTGCTCGGTCTGCTGGCAGCGGCGATCGTGCGCGCCGAGGATGCCGTTCTGATCAATCCGGGAAACGGCATCGACACCGCCGGTGAGACCGGCAACGGTGATGCCAACATCCAGCAGCTCGCCGCCAACCTGTACGGCGACCACGTCTTCGCGTTCCAACTCACGTCGGTGCTGCTCATCGTGGCCGTTGCGGGCACGGTGCTGTTGACACGCAAGTGGCCGCGCCGGGCCGCCTCGTCCGATACTGACGACCGGAGCAGCGACGCATGATCGCCGCCGTTGGAACGACGTCGTATCTGCTGCTCGCAGCAGCGCTGTTCGCGATCGGTGCGTTCGGGCTGCTCGTGCGCCGCAACCCACTGATCATGTTCATGTGCATCGAACTGATGCTCAACGCCGCCAACCTCACCTTCGTGGCGCTCGCCACGCAACTCGATGACATCAACGGTCAGACCGCCGTCTTCTTCGTGATGGTGGTCGCTGCCGCCGAGGTGGTCGTGGGCCTCGGCATCCTCGTTTCGATCCTGCGCCGCCGCCCCGGCGCCACCGCCGACGACCTTGCGGAACTGAAGGGCTGACGCCATGGCTGACCTCGTGTGGTTGATCCCTGCCTTCCCGCTCGCCGGGTTCCTGCTGATCCTGCTGTTCGGACGCCGCCTCGGCGATCCGGTGGCGGGCTATCTCGCGACGACGATGGTGTTCGCGTCGTTCGTGTCCGCGGTGCTCGTCTACTTCGACCTGCAGTCGATGCCGACCGAGGACCGCGAGACCGTCGTGACGTTGTTCTCGTGGGTGCCGGTCGGCACATTCCAGGTCGACCTCGCATTCCTGGCCGACCCGCTGTCGATCACGATGTGCCTGTTCGTCACCGGTATCGGCGGACTGATCCACATGTTCGCCGTCGGCTACATGCACGGCGATGCGAAGTTCTCGAAGTTCTTCTTGTACCTGAACCTGTTCGTGTTCTCGATGACGCTGCTGGTGCTCGGTGAGAACCTGCTGGTCACCTTCCTCGGCTGGGAGGGCGTCGGTACGTGTTCGTACCTGTTGATCGCGTTCTGGCACACCCGCGAATCGGCGGCGACCGCCGGCAAGAAGGCCTTCGTCACCAACCGTGTCGGTGACTGGGGCGTCATGTTGGCCATGTTCCTGGCGTTCTCGGCGGTCGGATCGTTGTCGTACTCAGTGCTGAACGAGAGTGCCGAGACCGGCGAGCTCGCTGCATCGACCGCCTCGGCGATCGCCTTGCTGTTGCTGATCGGCGCCACGGGCAAGAGCGCGCAGCTGCCGCTGTATCTCTGGCTGCCCGACGCCATGGAGGGTCCGACCCCGGTGTCGGCGTTGATCCACGCCGCGACGATGGTCACCGGTGGCGTGTTCCTGCTCACGCGGATCAACCCGGTCATCGCGGTGTCGTACGACTGGGTGCCCACCACCATCGCCTGGATCGGCGCGATCACGGCCCTCTTCGCCGCCACGATCGCCCTCGCACAGAACGACATCAAGAAGGTGCTCGCGTACTCGACCGTGTCGCAGATCGGCTACATGATGCTGGCCGTCGGCACGGGTGGCTACGTGGCAGCGATCTTCCACATGGTCACGCACGCGGCGTTCAAGGCGTTGATGTTCCTCGGCGCCGGCTCGGTCATCCATGGCATGCACGAGGAACAGGACATGCGCAAGATGGGCGCCCTTCGCAAGTTCATGCCGATCACTGCGGGCACGTTCATCATCGGCTGGCTCGCGATCGCCGGTGTGCCGCCGTTCTCCGGGTTCTGGTCGAAGGACGAGATCCTGCTGTTCGCGCTCGCCGACAGCACGCCGTTGTACGTCCTCGGCATCATCACGGCGATCCTCACCGCGTTCTACATGACGCGTCAGGTGATCATGGTGTTCTTCGGTGAGGCCAGGTGGACCAGCCTGGCCAACGACGACGAAGCTCCCGAGGTCGCCGACGGCGAGGAACCTGCCGAGACCCACAATGCTCATGGCGAGTTCAAGCCGCACGAGTCACCGCCGATCATGTGGATCCCGCTGGTGGTGCTGGCCGGACTGGCGGCGGTCGGCGGCCTGCTGAACCTTCCCAAGCTGTTCGGCATCCCCAACGGCATCTCGTACGAACTCGAGCACTGGCTCGAGCCGGTGATCGAGTTCGGCGAAGCCGACATCTCAGCGACCTGGGCATACGACAACAAGTACGTCCTCGTGGCGATCGCTGTCGCGGCTGCGCTCAGCGGCATCGCGCTGGCCTGGCTGGTGTACCAGAAGAAGCGCATCAAGCCGTGGGAGCCGAGCGTGTTCGCCAACGGCTGGTACTACGACGCTGCGGTCTCGTGGTTCATGGGCAAGCCCGGTCGTGAAGGCTTCCAGCTGGTGACCGACTTCGACGCCAAGATCGTCGACGGTGCCGTCAACGGTGTCGGTGTCGCCGTCACGGCAACGGCGACCGAGGCACGCAAGGGCCAGACCGGCTACGTGCGCCAGTACGCGGGGATCATCGGCATCGGCGTGGTGCTGTTGCTCGGCTGGTTCGTGGTGATTCGAGGGCTCCTGTGATGTTGGCCGCCGAGACCGGACCGATCGCGTTCCCGATCCTCACTGCGCTGATCCTCGTCCCGGCGATCGGGTCACTGCTGGTGGCGCTGCTGCCGAAGTCGCGCCCCGAGCTGCCCAAGCTGGTCGCACTCTTGGCGAGCGTCGGCACGCTGGCCATGTCGATCTGGCTGATGGCGTCGTTCGACACCGGCGACTCGGGTTTCCAGTTCGTGTCCAAGCACACCTGGATCGAGGCGTGGGGCATCTCGTGGCATCTCGGTGTCGACGGCATCTCGTTGTTCCTCATCGTGCTCACCGGGCTGCTGTTCCCGTTGGTGATCGTGGGGATCGATCCACACCACGACGAGAAGCCGTACCTCGCTTGGCTCCTGCTGTTGCAGGCCGGCGTGATGGGCAGCTTCTTGAGCCTCGACCTCTTCGTCTTCTTCATCTTCTTCGAGATCGTCCTCGTGCCGATGTACTTCCTCATCGCGGGCTGGGGGTACGAGAAGCGGGTCTACGCGGCGACCAAGTTCTTCCTCTTCACGATGCTCGGCTCGGCGTTCATGCTGGTCGGTCTCATCGCCACGGTGGCGATCGCCAGCAAGGACCTCGGGTACACCACCTTCGATCTCGTCGAGATCGCCGAGGGGGCGGACTTCGCGGCGTCGACGGGTCGTTGGCTTTTCTTCGCCTTCGCGATCGCGTTCGCCGTCAAGGTCCCGCTCGTGCCGGTGCACACGTGGTTGCCCGATGCCCACACCCAAGCCCCGACTGCCGGCTCGGTCGTGCTGGCCGGTGTCATGCTCAAGCTCGGCACCTACGGACTGCTGCGTTTCGGCCTGTACCTCTTCCCCGAGGCCTCGTTCTGGAGCCGCCCACTCTGGCTCACGCTCGCGGTCGTCGGCATCATCTACGGCGCGATCGCGGCCACGATGCAGACCGACTTGAAACGCCTCGTCGCGTATTCGTCGGTGGCGCACATGGGTTTCATCGTGCTCGGCACCTTCGCGTTCACGACGCAGTCGCTGGCTGGTGGGGTGCTGCAGATGATCAACCACGGCGTGTCGACCGGTGCGCTGTTCCTGCTCGTGGGCATGATCTACGAGCGTCGCCACACCCGCTCGATCGCAGAGCTCAACGGCATCCAGAAGGTTGCACCGATCTTCGCTGCGGGGTTCATGGTCGTGATGCTCTCGTCGATCGGCGTGCCTGGCCTGAACGGGTTCGTCGGTGAGTTCCTCATCTTGACGGGATCGTTCCTGACCGCTCGTTGGTGGACCGTCGTCGCCGCGCTCGGCGTGATCCTCGCTGCCCTCTACCTCTTGTGGGCGTACCAGCGGGTGTTCCACGGCGAACCCGACGAGGACAACAAGGACTTCCCCGAACTGAAGGTGAAAGAAGGCCTCGTCCTGCTGCCGTTCCTCGGGCTGATCGTGTTCATGGGCATCTACCCCAAGCCGGTGCTCGACCGCATCGAGCCGGCGATCGACGCGTTGATCACGCGCGTCGAGGAGTACACCGACTTCGTCGAGCCCGAGCCGACCGTCGAGATCGGTGAGCACGGCGGCACCGAGGAGCACGGCGATGAAGAACCTGCCGAGGGCGACGAGGAGGGAGACGGCTGATGTTGCAGCAACTCGACACCTTCGTCGGCCCCGAGATCGGCTGGTTCGCCCTGTCGCCCATGCTCACGCTGCTCGGGGGCACCTTGGTGCTCATGCTGCTGGGTGCGTTGACGCCCAAGTGGCCCAAGGGGCTGTACGCGCTCGCGACCGCCACGATCGCCGGTGCCGCCGGCGTGTTGGCGATGGTCCAATGGGATGACATCACTGACAACGGCACCACGACGCTCGTCGGTGGCGCGATCGCGTACGACACGCTGTCGATGTTCCTCACGATCACGATCTGCATCGGTGTGATCCTCGTCGCGCTGGTGAGCGACGAGTACCTCCGCGGAACGCCGAACGACGGCCCCGAGGTCTACGCGCTCTACCTGGTCGCAGCGATCGGTGGGATCGTGATGGCGTCTGCCAACGACCTGATCGTGCTGTTTCTCGGCCTCGAGACGCTGTCGCTCGCGCTGTACGTGCTCGCTGCGAGCAACCGTCGCAGCAGTGAGAGCGCCGAGTCGGGCATCAAGTACTTCGTGCTCGGTGGGTTCGCGTCGGCGTTCTTCCTCTACGGCATCGCGCTCGTCTACGGTGCGACGGGCACCACCAACATCAGCGAGATGGTCTCGGCGCTTCGCGGTGGGGTCGACCCGTTCGGCAACGAGGCGCTGGCTCTCGCCGGCATCGCGCTGTTGATCGTCGGCCTCGGATTCAAGGTCGCCGCGGTGCCGTTCCACGTGTGGACGCCCGACGTCTACCAGGGCGCCCCGACCCCGGTGACCTCGTTCATGGCATCGGTCGGCAAGGCCGCAGCGTTTGCGGCCATGCTGCGGGTGTTGGTGATCGGGCTCCCGTTCTACCGCGACGACTGGCGCCCGATCATCTGGGGGCTCGCTCTCGTCACACTCGTCGTCGGGTCATCCCTGGCGATCGTGCAGTCCAACGTCAAGCGGATGCTCGCCTACTCCTCGATCAGCCACGCTGGGTTCATCCTCGTGGGTGTGGAGGCGGCGGCACACGGCGCTGGTGAGGCCGATCCGGGACCGGGAATGCCCGCAGTGGTGCTGTATCTGATCCTCTACGCGGTGCTGGTGATCGGGTCGTTCGCGATCGTGACCGTCGTGGCGCGGAACTCGGGCGGCGACACGAGCCTCGACGCGTTCAAGGGCCTCGCCCGTCGGCGCCCGATGTTGGCGCTCGCGTTCACCGTGTTCCTGCTCGCTCAGGCCGGTGTGCCCTTCACGAGCGGGTTCATCGCCAAGTTCGGCGTGATCCAGGCGGCGGTCGAGGTCGACAGCTACGCCATTGCGATCATCGCGATGGTCGTTGCGGTCATCGCGGCCTTCATGTATCTCAGGATCATGGTGACGATGTGGACGGCAGATCCGGCCGATGGCGCCCAGCCGATCGTGGTGCCCGTGTCGATCGGGGTGGCCATCGTGGCCGCCGTTGCGTTCACGCTCGTCGTCGGTGTCGTGCCCGGTTGGCTCATCGACGCCGCCGACACGGTGACCGCCTACGCCCGCTGACGCTGACGCTGACGCCGACACTGCCACCACCACCACCACCACCACCACCACCACCACCACCACCACCACCCGCGCAGGTCTCCGCGTGCGGTGATCCACCCCGGGTCTGCGATGAGCGAAACGGGCCGTATGCGGTCGCTTCGCTCATCGGTGGTGACGTTGTCCGGGTTGCGATGAGCGAAAGGTGCCGTATGCGGTCGCTTCGCTCATCGGTGGTGACGTTGTCCGGGTTGCGATGAGCGAAAGGTGCCGTATGCGGTCCGTTCGCTCATCGCCGGGTGGGTGGGTGGGCTTGCAGGGCGGGGGCGAGGAGCGGCAGGCTGAACGTTCGTGAAGTGGCCGACGTGGAGCCAGGCGGCGATCGCCGCGACCATCGCCGGTCTCGTCGCGCTCGTCCTTCGGCGGTCACGGCCGACGCGCATCGGTGACGTCGTCGGTCCGGCGGCGCTCGAGTTCGCCATCGTCGCGTC
>JBGSII010000456.1:0-5080 GCA_041742555.1 Ilumatobacteraceae bacterium | reverse complement strand
CCGAGCCGGACGGTGGAGTCGGTGCTGCGCCGACGTCGACGGCGTTCCCGTCGATCGTCGCCCCGCCGGAGGTGTCGCTGTCGTTCGAGGACCCGCAGGCAGCGAGCGCGAGGAGAGCGGCGACGAGGGCGGCGGCGGATCGACGTGACGACATGGACCCTCATCGGCATTCGCGTGGTGGGACTGGAGGGATTTCATGACCGGAGGCGCGACCGAGCGGGCGGTAGCGTCGCCCCGTGCGTCTGCTTCTCGCATCGATGTCGCTCCTGGCCCTTGCGGCGTGTTCGGCGTCGTCCGACGTGGTGACCGTCGGCGCTGACCCTCCGGGCGCCGACCAGAGCGAGGACGCTCCGGTCGCCGATGCCGGCGACGGGGACCCGGACACGGGCGGATCGGACACGGCGAACCCAGATGTGGGCACCTTGGAATGGGGTTCCTGCGAGAGCGCGGTCGCCGCCCTGGTCGACCTCGAGTGTGCGATGTTGATGGTGCCCCTCGACTACGAGGTGCCTGCCGGCGACACGATCGACATCGCCGTCGCGCGGGTCGCGACCGCCGACGACGACCGTCGGATCGGCTCGCTGGTGTTCAACCCCGGTGGACCGGGCGGGTCGGGGATCGAGTTCCTGACGAATGTGGCGGGCGTGATCCCGTCGGATCTCTCCGAGCGGTTCGACCTCGTCTCGTTCGACCCGCGGGGAGTGGCTGCGAGCACTGCGATCGACTGTGACGTCGACATCGACGACAACGTGTCGCTGCTCGCGCCCGACGATGACGCCGGTTGGGACGCGCTCGTCGCCGAGGCCCAAGCCCGACCCGACACCTGCACGGCCGACTCGCTCGCGCTCGAGCCCTACGTCGGCACGAACAACGCGGCGCGCGATCTCGACGCCCTTCGCTCGGCGCTCGGTGACGACCAGCTCAGCTACGTCGGGTTCTCCTACGGCACGCGGCTCGGGGCGACCTACGCCGAGCTGTTTCCCGACCGCGTGCGGGCGTTGGTTCTCGACGGCGCGGTCAAGCCGAGTGATGATTCGGCGCTCATCGGACTCGAGCAGGGGCCTGGATTCGACGCAGCCCTCGAGAGCTTCGCCGCGGCCTGCGACGCCGACGCCGATTGTGCGCTGACCGACGTCGGCCCGACGCTCGAGGTCTACGCGGGCCTGGTCGAGGAGATCGAAGCCGTCGGCAGCTTCCCGACCGACGACGGCGACCGCGTGCTCACGCCCGGTGAACTGACACTCGGCGTCGCCGCAGCGCTCTACAGCACCCAGTTGTGGCCGGTGCTCGCCGACGGCATGTTCCTGGCCGAGTCCGAGCAGGACGGTTCGCTGCTCCAGGTGCTCGTCGACACGTATCTCGGTCGCCAACCCGACGGCGGTTACGACAACAGCCAGTCCGCAGGGCTCGCGATCAACTGCGCCGACGACCCGAGCCGGCCACAGCGCGACGAGGTGCGGAGCCAAGCCGAACTCGCTGCTGACGCGTCCGTGCATTTCTCGGACTTCCTGCGAGCGAGCACGGGCTGCATCGGCACCGCCGACCCGATCGATCCGATCGCGATCGGTCCCGCCGAAGGGGCTGCACCGATCCTGGTCATCGGGACCACGGGTGACCCTGCCACGCCGTACGAGTGGTCGGTCGAGATGGCCGAGGTGTTGTCGTCGGGCGTGCTCTACACCGTGGAGGCGGAGGGTCACACGGCGTTCCTCTCCGTTTCCTGCGTCGAGGAGGTCGTGATCGACTACCTCGTCGATCTCGTCCTGCCCGACGCCGCAGCGTCGTGCGCCGGTGAGCCGTCCGGTGACGTGTTCGCATCACCAGGGGAGGGCGAACTCGATTCGGTGATCGCGCTCTTCGACTGCCTGCGCGAGAACGGCGCCGACATCCCCGAGATCACGGTCGGCGATCTGCTCGCCGACCCGAACGGTGAGACGCTGCTCGAGCTCCTCGACCCGACCGATCCTGCGTTCGCCCAGGCCGCGTTGGCCTGTCAGGACCTGATCCCGGGACAGTGACGTCACCGGTTCCCACAGGCGATTGCACAGGTTTGGGCAGTTGTCCCCAGCGCTGGCGGTGAAATTCACAAGCAATCGGGACTGACGCTCCACAGGGTGAGACGTTCAAGATGGCCCAATGGTTTCCCGAGCCCTTCCCACGCCTCGCCAGCGTCTGCTTCGCCAACGCCAACACGGCGCGGTGCTGCAGCAGCCGGACCGTCGAGAGCTCGAACGAGCAGGATGGCGTACCACCCTCGAGTTCCGCGAGAACAACGTCCGCGGGCGAGACGGTCGCCTGTTGCAGGTCGAGGAGATCTGGCACGCCGAGGCCGAACGCGACACGAGCGCGCGCCCTGGCGTCTCGAACCACGGAGTCGATTTCGTGCACGCGACCGCCGAGTCGGTCGATGACGTCTGGGCGAAACTGCGCCGTCAGGCCGAGCTCGCCGACGTTCGACGGCGAGCCGTGTCGGTCGGGCAGCCCGCTGAGCAGGCGAGTTGACACTTTCTCGACGAGACGGTTGACACACCCGTAGTTTCACTGCTGTAATTACGAACCCGTTGCCACGACATGTGGTGCCGCCCGCGGGGAACGACCACGACATCTGGTGGTCGACAGCAGTTCTCGAACGACCTCAGCGATATCCGAATGCCCCCCGACGACGCAACGAACAAGCAGGAGAACCACCGGTGACAGTGATCGACGACAATGCCGCAACGACCGACTCAGCGCTCGGAACCGGTGCCACCGCGACGATGGCGCCTGCGCTGACCGACGCTGCCAAGGCGCCGGTGCCGACGTCGGGTTCGCAGCCCACCGCTGGCGGCATGCGGGTGAAGAAGCGCAGTGGAGCGCTCGAGCCCGTCGACGTGAACAAGATCGTCAATGCGATCGCCCGCGCGTCAGAAGGCCTGATCGGCGTCGACCCGATGCGTGTCGCCACCCGCACGATCTCGGCGTTGGCCGATGGTGCCACCACCCGCGAGCTCGACGATCTGTCGATTCGCACCGCGGCCGGCCTCATCGTCGAGGAGCCGAACTACTCCAAGCTCGCCTCTCGCCTGCTCGCGACCGTGATCGACAAGGAGGTCCGCAATCAGAACATCCCGTGGTTCTCCGAGTCGATCGCCGTCGGTCACGCCGAGGGCCTGGTCGCCGATCACGTACTCGAATTCGTCAACACCAACGCGCCCGCCCTCAACGCCGCCATCGACTCGGACCGCGACCGCAGCTTCGAGTTCTTCGGACTGCGCACCGTGTACGACCGCTATCTGCTGCGCCACCCGTCGCGCCGAGAGGTCATCGAGACACCCCAGTACTTCTTCTTGCGCGTCGCGTGCGGTCTGTGCACCGACGTCGACGAGGCGGTGCGCTTCTACGACCTGATGTCGTCGCTCGCCTACCTGCCGTCGAGCCCGACCCTGTTCAACTCCGGGACCGCGCACAGCCAGATGTCGAGTTGCTACCTCCTCGATTCGCCCGAGGACAGCCTCGAGGGCATCTACAAGCGCTACACCGACATCGCGAAGCTGTCGAAGTTCGCTGGCGGTATCGGAGTGGCCTGGCACCGAGTGCGCGCCAAGGGCAGCCTGATCCAGGGAACCAATGGCCTGTCGAACGGCATCGTGCCGTGGCTGCGCACGCTCGACTCATCGGTTGCCGCGGTCAACCAGGGCGGCCGACGCAAGGGCGCGGCCTGTGTGTACCTCGAGAGCTGGCACGCTGACATCGAGGATTTCCTGGAGCTGCGCGACAACACCGGCGACCACGCCCGGCGCACCCACAACCTCAACATCGCGAACTGGATCCCCGACCTGTTCATGGAGCGCGTCGAGAAGGACTGGCAGTGGAGCCTGTTCGACCCCAAGCAGGTTCCGCACCTCACCGACCTGTTCGGTGACGAGTTCGAGCGCGCCTACGTCGCTGCCGAAGAGGCCGGTCTGTACGAGAAGCAGGTCCCCGCCCGTCAGCTCTACTCGAAGATGATGCGGACACTCGCCCAGACCGGCAACGGCTGGATCACGTTCAAGGACGCGTCCAACGAGAAGTGCAACCAGACCGGAGCGACGAACGATGACGGCACACCGCGAGTGGTGCACCTGTCGAACCTGTGCACCGAGATCCTCGAGATCACCGATCAGAACAATACGGCGGTGTGCAACCTCGGCTCGCTCAACCTCGGCGCGTACGTCCACGCGAACCAGAACGGCGAGACGGTGTTCGACTACGCCAAGCTCGGAGCGGTCGTGCGCCAGGTGGTTCCCCTGCTCGACCGGGTGATCGACATCAACTACTACCCGACGTCCGAAGCAGAGTTCTCCAACCACACGTGGCGTCCGGTCGGGCTCGGCCTGATGGGTCTGCAGGACGTCTTCTTCAAGAAGGGCCTGGCGTTCGACTCCGCTGACGCCAAGGAACTCAGCCGCACGATCAGCGCCCACATCTACTTCCATGCCCTGTGGGCATCCACCGAACTCGCGGAGGTCAACGGACCGCACGAGGCCTTCGCCGGCACGCGCGCCGCCAAGGGCCATCTGCAGTTCGATCTGTGGGATACGGCGAACGGCGGCGTCACGCCACCAGCCGAGCTCGACTGGGAGGGGTTGCGGGCACGCATCGCCACCCACGGCCTCCGCAACAGCCTGCTGATCGCGATCGCACCGACGGCGACGATCGCGTCGATCGTCGGGTGCTACGAGTGCATCGAACCGCAGGTGTCGAATCTGTTCAAGCGTGAGACGCTCTCGGGTGAGTTCATGCAGATCAACCGCTACCTGGTGAGCGAGCTGCAGGCGCGCAATCTGTGGGACGAGCAGATGATCAACGACATCAAGCGTGCCGAGGGCTCCGTGCAGGACGTCGACCGCATCCCCGACGAGCTGAAGGAGGTCTTCCGCACGGCGTGGGAGATCCCGCAGCGGGCGCTGATCGACATGGCGGCCGAGCGCGGCGCCTTCATCGACCAGAGCCAGTCGCTGAACCTCTTCATCGAGACCCCGACCATCGGCAAGCTCTCCTCGATGTATCTGCACGCCTGGAAGGCGGGCTTGAAGACCACGTACTACCTGCGCAGCCGACC
>JBGSII010000455.1:0-5676 GCA_041742555.1 Ilumatobacteraceae bacterium | reverse complement strand
CAGGCGCAGGTCGAGCGCATCAGCCGCGACGACGCCACCAGCGGCGGTGGTGGCGGCGGCGGCGGCGGACGCAGTGCCCCTGATCCCGTGTACGGCGACGAAGAGCCGTTCTGAGCCCCAGTCGAACCATCGAAGATCTGAATTTCACGTCGTAAGGAACCATCATGGCAAGCAAGAAGAACAAGGCGCGCAGCGCCCGTGACCTGAACCCACGCAAGTTCAAGAAGAAGACCAGCGTCCTCGTGATCGACAAGGTCGAGTACATCGACTACAAGGACGTCGATCTCCTCAGCCGATTCATGAGCGATCGCGCGAAGATCAAGAACCGACGCGTCGCCGGCAACACCCTGCAACAGCAACGCGAGATCGCCAACGCCGTCAAGGTGGCTCGCGAGATGGCGTTGTTGCCGTACGCGAAGCGCGTCGCTTCCACTCGAACCGGCGGCCGTGGTCGTGATGGCGGTCGCGATGGTGGTCGCGACCGCGAGACCAGTCTCAGCGACGACATCAACGACACGATCATCGACGACGTCGCGATCGACGGCGCCGAGGGCATCGAGTCGACCGACGTCCTCGAGAACGAGGAGGTCTGAGCGATGAAGGTCATTCTCCGTTCCGATCTCGACGGTCTGGGCAAGCGCGGTGACATCATCGATGTCGCCGACGGGCACGCTCGCAACTTCCTGTTCCCGAAGGGGCATGCGATCGCGGCCTCCGACGGAGCGGTCGAGCAGGCGGGTCGCATGCGCAAGGCACGCGATCAGCGTGACTCGAGCGCCCGTGAGGCGGCGACGCAGATCGCCAGCAGCCTCGTCCCGAAGGTGATCACCGTGACGAGCAAGGCCGGCCCCGAGGGCAAGCTCTTCGGCTCGGTGACCGCCGCCGATGTCGTCGCCGCAGTGCGCGAGCAGACCGACATCGAGCTCGATCGTCGCCAACTCGACGTCGAGGTCATCAAGACGACCGGCCAGCACACGGTCACGGCCTCGCTGCACAGCGACGTGTCGTTCCCGATCACGATCGACGTCGTCGCCGCCGACTGACGTTCTCGAACCGGGCGCCGACCGGCGCCCGGTTGATCCAGCCAGCATCGAGACAGTCGGACTGACCGAACGCGCCTGTACACAGGGTTGTCCCCAGCCGTCCGTCCACAGATCTGCACTGTTGTCCACAGGTGGTCAACAGTGAAAACCCAGGGTTGTTCCTCTTCCAGCACACAGGAACTCCCTGGAAGAGTGGGGCCCCCATGTCGATCGACCAACAATTCGGCTCCAGCCGGAACGAACGGACCACTGCTGCCCCCGATCGCAGCGGCCGGGTCCCTCCCCACAACCTGCAGGCCGAGGAGTCGGTGCTCGGCGCGTTGCTGCTGAGTCGCGACGCGATCGGTGTCGTGGGCGAGGCGGGACTCGGGGTCCGTGACTTCTACAGCCCGGCGCATCAGCACATCTTCGACTCGATTCGCTCGCTGTACTCGTCGTCGGGTCCGGTCGACGTGGTCACCGTTGCCGACGAACTGCGTCGCCACGGCCTGCTCGAGGAGATCGGCGGAATCGAGCGGCTCAACGATCTGCAGAACGCGACGCCGTCGGTGTCGGGCGCCGAGCACTATGCCCGCATCGTGATGGACACCGCCCTCCTGCGCCGACTGATCCACACCGCGGGCGAGATCACCGATCTCGCGTTCTCCGAACCCGACGATGTCACCAAGGCGGTCGACCTCGCCGAGTCGAAGATGTTCGAGGTCGCCGAGGATCGAGTGGTCGACTCGACCCGGCCGATCCAGGAACTGCTCAACATCGCCATGGACCAGCTCGAGGAGAACTACGAGCGCGGCGACACGATCACGGGCGCGGCGACGGGCTACGACGATCTCGACGAACTCCTGTCGGGGTTGCAGCCGAGCACGTTGAACATCGTCGGCGCACGCCCCGCGATGGGAAAGACCTCGTTCGGGTTGGGCATGGCGACGCACATCGCGAAACATTCAGCGAAGCCGGTCCTCGTGTTCTCGCTCGAGATGGGCCACGCCGAGTTGACGCAGCGCATCTTGTCGAGTGAGGCCAAGGTCGACTCCACCAAGTTGCGCACCGGGAAGCTCAGCGAGAGCGACTGGTCGAAGATCGGCCTGGCCGTCGGTCGGCTCGAGGTGCCCTTGTTCCTCGACGACAACCCGCGGGTGACCGTGATGGAGATCCGTGCGAAGGCACGACGGATCAAGGCCCAACACGGAGGTCTGGCGTTGATCATGATCGACTACCTGCAGTTGATGAGCGGCAGTGGCCAGTCGGAGAATCGCCAGCTCGAGGTCAGCGAGATCAGCCGAAACCTCAAGGTGCTCGCACGCGAGCTGGAAGTCCCGATCGTGGCGCTCAGCCAGCTCAGCCGAAACCTCGAAGCACGGTCCGACAAACGGCCGATGCTCGCCGACCTCCGCGAGTCCGGCTCGCTCGAACAGGACGCCGACGTGGTGATGTTCCTGTACCGCGACGAGGTGTACAACCCCGAGTCGCCCGACAAGGGCTCGGCTGAGGTGATCGTGTCGAAGCACCGCTCCGGCCCGATCGGCACCAAGCGCCTCGTCTTCCTCGGTCAGTACACGCGCTTCGACAACGCCGCCCGCTCGATGTGAGGTGTTACATCTGGGGTCAGACCCCAGATGTAACACGTCACCAGTGGCGGAGGTCGATGGGCCAACGGTCGCGGATCTGGTCACCCTCGACGAGCCAGAACTGCTCGTGACGCGCCACAGTCGGGTCGACGTGCCCGGGCCAGATCCGCACCCGATCGCCCACCTTCCAGTCGCTGAGTTCGCGCGGCATCAACGTGACGTGTTCGTCGGAGCAGAAGAGCACGTCGCCCTCGTCCCACGTCGGATTGCCGTGGTCCATCCCGAGGGCCTTGAGCCCGCAGTCGGCGATGATCCAGCCCTTGGCGCTGACCGAGATCACCGTGGCGAGGATCGACAACGCCTTCTCGAAGGGGGTGTCGAGCTCGTCGTACTGGGTGTCCATGAGCGTGTACGAACCCGCTTGGATCTCGGTGCACCAGGTGTTGATGTCCCAGGTGCCAGTCCCGCCGCCCGAGATGACGTCGCCACCGACCCGGCCGTGAGCGTCGAGCAGGATCGCCATTGCCGCTTCGACGTTCTCGCGTTTCGCACCGGGATCGCGGACCATCATCAGATGACCCTCGTAGCCCATCACGCCGCGGACCTCCAGCCCCGCCGAGCGGGCACGATCGGCGAGGCGACCCGCATCGTCGACGTCGCAGCCGCAGCGGGGGAGTCCGACGTCGACGTCGACGAGAACCGACCGCACGCCTCCTGAGATCGCGGCGTCCAACGTCGCATCGGAGTCGATCGCCACGGTGACGTTCGCCCGGTCGGCGAGCGCTCCGAGTCGTCCGGCGTCGAGCGTCTCGTTGGCGAGCAGGAGATCGGCGGTCAGGCCCGCAGCCACCAGCCCTTCGATCTCGCGCGGTGTCGCGGCGCAGAACGTGTGGTGCCCGTCGGCGTCGAGACGACTGGCCATGGCCGTCGACTTGAATGCCTTGACGTGCGGCCGAAGCTTGGTACCGGGAAGCACGGCATCCATCGCAGCCAAGTTGTGCTCGAAGGTCGGGATGTCGACGAGCAACGCCGGAGTGGTCAGCTCGAACGTGGTCGACGGGTCGGCGGTCATCCCCCCATCCTCGCGTGCGGAGCGGCAGTTACCGTGGTGGTGTGCAGCTCGATCTCGACTTCGTTCGCTCCCAGTTCCCGGCGTTCGGCCGGCCGATCAACGACGGCCAGTCGTTCTTCGAGAACGCCGGCGGATCGTTCGCATGTGGTCAGACGATCGATGCGCTGAACACCTACTACACCGATCACAAGGTGCAGCCGTACAGTGAGTTCGAGTCGTCGCGCCGTGCCGGTGAGCTGATGGATCGATCGCGCGAGCGGTGGGCGGCGGCGCTCGGTGTCGAGGCTCGTGAGGTCGTGTTCGGCCCGTCGACCTCGGCGAACACGTACGTCCTTGCCCATGCCTTCGCCGCGATTCTGGAGGCGGGCAACGACGTCATCGTCACCAACCAGGACCACGAAGCGAACACCGGAGCGATCCGGCGGGCCGCCGAACGGGTCGGCTGCACGATCAGGGAATGGCGGATCGACCCGACGACGGGACTCCTCGACATCGACGAGTTGGAGTCGATGCTCAGCGAACGCACGGGAGTGGTGACCGTCCCGCACGCGTCGAACATCGTCGGTTCCGAGAACGACGTGACCCGGATCACGAAACTCGCCCACGGTGTCGGCGCACGGGTCATCGTCGACGGGGTGTCGTTCGCGCCGCACTCGCTTCCCGACGTCGCAGCGATCGGCGCCGACGTGTATCTGTTCAGTCTCTACAAGACGTACTCGGTGCATCAGGGACTCATGGTCGTGCGTTCCGGTCTGATGGCCGAGTTGCCGAACCAGAGCCACTTCTTCAACGACAGCGTCACCGACAAGCGGCTGAACCCGGCCGGGCCGGACCATGCCCAGGTGGCCTCGGCGGGAGCCGTGCTCGACTACGTGGAGGCGCTCCATCGTCATCACGGCGGGTCGGCGAGCGACGGGCTCCGGTCGGCAGTGCAGCGTGTGTCCGAGCTGTGGCGCGACCACGAGGACTCGCTCACCCCGCGACTGCTCGACGCCCTGTCCGGCCGCGACGACGTCCGTCTGCTCGGCCCGGCGACGATCGACGCTGCTGGGGCACATCGTTGTCCGACCGTCGCATTCAGTCCGCTCGCGATCGATCCGCAGGAGGTCGCGCACGGTCTCGTCGCGCGCGGCGTGCAGACCAGCTCGGGCCACTACTACGCCGCTCGTGTGCTCGATGGGCTCGGCGTCGATCCGGATCGTGGGGTCGTGCGGCTCTCGTTCGTGCACTACACGTCGCCGGGCGACGTCGATCGTGCCGTCGGCGCGCTCGCCGACGTGCTCGGCTGACGATCCTCAGCCAGTACGGGACCAACGAACCCGGCCTCGCGGCTGGATCCGTCGGCGTGCTCGCCTCGTGGACCATGCTGGAGCGGTGACCGTGACCGCCCGCGATTCGCTGCGCGAAAGCGATCGTCGCGAGTGGCAGCGTCACCCCGTCGACGTGGCTCGCCTGACGCTCCGGCTGGCCGTGCTCGCCGTGGTGCTCGCGCTGACGGCGGTGTATCCGACCGCGCTCACCAACATCTCGACCGACGTCATCGAGCTGTTCGCGCGGACGCCAACGGCACTTCGATACGTGTTGGTCGGAGTTGCCCAGCTCACGATCCTCGTCGTTCCGGTCGTCGTCGTCTGCTGGCTGTTCACGCGACGAACCCGAGCGGCGACCCTCCTCGTGGTCGGCGCAGGCGTCGCCGGCGGTCTGGTGATGCTACTGCTGACGGACTGGCTCAACCGGGCGGCGCCGCCGACGCCGATCTCCGAACTGCCGTCGGACACCATCATCGCGAGCGACTTCCCGTCGATCGCGTATCTTGCTGCCCTCGTCGCGGGCACGACTGCAGCCTCGCCGATGATGACGGCCCCGTGGCGCAAGGTGGCCTGGCTCGCCGTTGCCGTCGCCGCCATCGTCCGAGCGATCACCGCGACGCAAGCACCGGTGAGCATCCTGGTCACGGTCGTTCTCGGAAGCGCGGTGGGCTCGGCGGCGCTCG
>JBGSII010000454.1:0-7964 GCA_041742555.1 Ilumatobacteraceae bacterium | reverse complement strand
GCCACGCCGCGTCGGCGTAGTACGCACGGCCACGTCGCCACCACGTCGAGGCCGCCGCCGTGAAGAGCCGGCCGGTGATCCCAGCGTCGATCAGTGCTCGGGCTCGAGCGGCCCCGTCGCCGAACCGGTACTGGAAGATCGGCATGAACCCAGCACCTGCCGTCGCGGCCGCACGGTCGACCGCGACGGCGACGCGATCGACCGCCGCGACCGAGTCGACGAGCGGCTTCTCGCAGATCACGTGGACACCGGCATCGAGGCACTGCACGATCTGCTCCTCGTGGAGCCACGGCGGTGTGCAGAGATCGACGATGTCGACGTGATGAGGCGACGCCGGGTCGATCAGTTCCTCGAGCGAAGCGACGCCGGGGATGCCCCAGTCTGTTTCACCCTTGATCCGCCGTTCCTCGTCGATCTCGGCGAAGACGGCGGCATCTGCGCCGCGGACATGCACCCACGCCTGGAGGTGGCTCTGTCCGATCCCCATCCCGACCACGCCGACCCGCAGTGCTCCCACCCGCTCGACGCTACCCCGCGACACGCAGGCGCTTGCCGCTCGTGGGCGATCGGAACGGGCCCGCCCACCCAGATCGGTACACGAACGTCGTGGGGGTCAGC
This sequence comes from Ilumatobacteraceae bacterium, assembly GCA_041742555.1. Taxonomy (GTDB): domain Bacteria; phylum Actinomycetota; class Acidimicrobiia; order Acidimicrobiales; family Ilumatobacteraceae; genus Sva-07. The sequence continues at coordinate 7,346 of JBGSII010000454.1, read as the reverse complement.
GCGAGAAGGGGACGGGGTGTCCGTCGACGAGGATCGGGAACTGACGACGTGGGTCGGCAGCCGGGACGCGACCGGTCGGCTCGCCGGATGCCGGATCGCCGACGAGGGCCGCGGCTCCGGCGGGTGCGTACTGGACGATGTACGCCTTGCGGACGTCGTCGGTGGTGTTGGGGCCGGTCAGGTGGGGAGTCAGCGACGAGAACACGACAACGCCTCCTCGACCCACCGGTGCCGCGACCGCGTCCGGATGTGACTCGACGATCTCCCAGCCGAGCGGATCGACGTAGTGGTGCCGGTACGTGCCGCTGCGATGCAACCCGGGAATCACCTGCGGGCATCCATTGTCGACGGTGGCGTCGGTGAGCGCGACCCAACAGGTCAGGTACTGCTGCGGTTCGATGAACGTGTACCCGTTGTCCTGGTGCCAGGGGAAGCGGCGCGGCTTCTCGGGCTTCTTGTAGACCGCTTGGTCCCAGTAGAGCCGCACATCGGGCCCGATCAGATCGTGGCACAGATCGGCGAGAATCCGATGGCGCACGAACGACGCAGCGATCGGCTCGCGCTCGACGAGATGCACGGTGAACGTGATCGCGCCAACCTCGGCGATCGCGAACCGGCCACCGTTGCGCGATCGCAGGAACTCGTCGGTCGCGGCTTCGTTGCGGTCGAGCGCCTCGATCAGTGGGGCCAGCTCGTCGGCACGGAACACGTCGGGCAACACGAGGTAGCCGTCGCGGTCGAAGGAAGCGACCTGCGCGGGACTCAGGAGGCGGAACGGCCCGGCACGGTCGGTCCACGTGAAGTCGCGATTCCACGGGTGGAGCTGGAGCGTGCCATCACGAGCCATCCCGCGAACGTAGGCGCCGGCTACGCGGTTGCCGCACCCCAGGGCCGCGCAGCGGCCTGGGCGCGCAAGCAGACCTCGGTGACGTCGATTGCGTGCTGCTGGGTCATGAGGCGTTCACCACCGTCGGCGAGGTCGGCGAGCGCCCGCTCGGCCCAGTCGACAACCACGTCGGACACGTCGATGCGCCGCGTCCCGTCCGCGTCGACGACGATCAGGTGCTCGGCACCGTCGACGCCTGCGACATCGATGTTCGCACGGGCCTCGATCGTGCCCTCGGTCCCGACGATCGTCAGGCGGCAGTCACCCCACGCGCCGAGTCCCTTGGCCGTGAGATAGTCCAACCGGTGGTCCCCCACCACCGCCGGTCCACCCTGTCGTTGCGGACCCGACCCGAAAGGACAGGCAAGGGTCATCGAGCCGATGTCCTGCATCGCGGGGTGGTCGGGGCTGGCGACGTTGCCGACCATCGATGCCACGACCGAGACATCAGCAGCCGTGGCCCCGGTGATCGCCATGAACTGGTCGATCTGGTGCGAGCCGATGTCGACCAGGATCCCGCCGGTGGCCTCCGGGTCCCAGAACCAATCGGGGCGCCGGCGCGCCCACATCGTGTGCGGACCGGCGCCGATCACGTGGACGACCGGACCGATCGCACCGGATCGTGCCAGGCGCACCGCCTCGTTGATCGCCCGGTTCTCGAACCGCTCGGTGAACAGCACCGTCCACGGGCGACCGCGCCGCCCTGCGACGACAGCGCGGATCGCGTCGAGTTGGGTCATCGTGGTGAGACCCGGCTTGTCGATGATCACGTGTTTGCCGGCATCGATCGCGGCATGTGCGATCTCGGCGCGGCGGCTCGGGATCGCGGCGGTCACCACGAGATCGATCGTGTCGTCGGCGAGGATGTCGGCGTAGGTCCGCTCGACGGAGCCAGCTTGCCAACCTGCGTAGTGCTCGACGAACGTACCCTCGGCCGTGTGTGCCACCGCGGCGGCGCCCGCTCGCACCAACCTGTCGATGATCTCGTACAGATGATTGTGATCCGCGCCGACGAGTGCGATCCGACCGACCATCGGACCCCAACGCTACGCCACCGCTGGGTGATGTACCGGATCGGCGACGACCACGACTGCGGTCAGCGGAAATCGCGAGACCGAACCTCCGCCGGCATCAGGAGGGGAGAGAGATGATCAGCGACGATGTTGACGACACCCTCACTGCGTTCGAGGCGACCACGGATCAACATCGCCGGGGCTTCTCGGGCGACCGTGCGAAACCTTGCCCAGCAACCCTTGGAGATCACGACATTGATCAGACCGGTCTCATCTTCCAGGTTGAGGAACGTGACACCCTGTGCAGTCATCGGTCGCTGACGGTGGGTGACCACTCCGGCGACCTGCACGATCGAGCCAGGATCGGGGTCCCACAGCTGCGACGACGTCAACACCCCCAATCGCGTCAGCTCGTCGCGCACGAAGATCGTCGGATGCCCATCGGGTGACACACCCGTCGCCCACAGGTCGGCAACCGCCTCCTCCACCGGGGTCATCCCCGGCAGGCGCGGCGCTGTGGTCCCCGTGACCACACCGGGCAACCGGCCAGGGCGCGACTGAGTCGTTGCACCGACGGTCCAGAGCGCCATTCGGCGGTCGAGGCCGAAGCACTCGCTGAACAACCCGCCAGTCGCCATCGCCTCCAGTTGTGCGAGCGTCAACGACGGCACCCGTCGTACGAGATCCTCGGTGTCGGCGAACAGTCCGCCGGCCTTGCGAACTCCCTCGATCTCCTCGGCCAGATCCGACCCGATCCCGCGCACCGAGCCGATCCCGAGCCGAACCGCTACGCCGTTCTGCGACTCCTCGCAGGGCTCCAACGTCGCCCCTGCGAGCGAGGCGTTGAGGTCGGGAGTGTGCACGACCACGCCGTGGCGACGGGCATCGCGCACCAGCGTGTGCGGCGACCAGAACCCCATCGGCTGGGCATTGAGCAGCGCTGCGCAGAACGCCGCCGGCTCGTGGTACTTGATCCACGACGATGCGTAGACGAGGTACGCGAAGCTCACCGAGTGCGACTCGGGGAAGCCGTAGTTGGCGAACGCCTTCATCTTCATGAACAGCTCGTCGGCGACCTCACCGGTGATACCCCGCTCGGCCATCCCGGCGTACAACCGCTCCTTCAGCCGCTCCATCCGCCGGGCCGAACGCTTCGACCCCATCGCCTGGCGGAGCTCGTCGGACTCGGCCGGTGAGAACCCGGCAACGTCGATTGCCATCTGCATCAGCTGCTCTTGGAACAGCGGCACCCCGAGCGTCTTGCCCAGCGAGTTCTCGAGCAACGGGTGCAGGTAGGTGATCGGCTCCTGGCCGTTGCGGCGCCGGATGTACGGGTGCACCGATCCGCCCTGGATCGGACCGGGTCGGATCAACGCGACCTCGACCACCAAGTCGTAGAACCGTCTCGGCTTGAGCCGCGGCAGCGTCGCCATCTGCGCTCGCGACTCGATCTGGAACACCCCGACGGTGTCGGCGCGGCACAGCATCGTGTACACATCGTCGTCTTGGGGGATGGTGGCGAGATCGATCTCGTACCCGCGATGTTCACGGACGAGATCGACGGCGTAGTGCAGCGCGGACAGCATCCCGAGCCCCAGCAGGTCGAACTTCACCAACCCGGTTCGAGCGCAGTCGTCCTTGTCCCACTGCAGCACCGACCGCTTGTCCATCCTGGCCCACTCGACGGGGCAAACCTCGATCACCGGACGGTCGCAGATGACCATGCCGCCCGAATGGATGCCGAGATGGCGCGGCGCGTCCTCGACCTCGAGCGCAAGTTCCAGCACTGGCTCGGGGATGGAACAGCCCGGCTGCGCTGCTGTCGACGCGACGCCACCCCAGCCGTCGACCTGCTTCGACCATGCGTCCTGCTGGCCCGGCTCGAAGCCGAGCGCCTTGGCCATGTCGCGCACCGCCGAGCGCGCCCGGTACGTGATCACGTTGGCGACCTGAGCGGTGTGATGACGCCCGTAGCGCTCGTAGACGTACTGGATCACCTCCTCTCGCCGGTCGCTCTCGATGTCGATGTCGATGTCGGGTGGGCCGTCACGCTCGGGCGACAGGAACCGCTCGAACAGCAGGCCGAGCGACACTGCGTCCGCGGCGGTGATCCCGATCGCATAGCAGACCGCCGAGTTTGCGGCGCTCCCGCGGCCCTGGCAGAAGATGTTCGACCGTCGGCAGAACTCGACGATGTCCCACACGATCAGGAAGTACCCGGCGAAGTCGAGCGCTTCGATCAATGCCAACTCGTGATCGATCGTCTTCCAGGCTCTGGCCCGCAGCGAGAGATCCTCGACGACGCCAGAGGTGGCCGAGGCGGAGCGGGTGGGACGTTCGCCGTATCGACGGCGGGCACCTCTCTCGGTCACCTTCCGGAGGTACTGCATCTCGGTGAGACCATCGGGGCACGGAAAGGGCGGCAGCTTCGGCGCCACCAAGGAGAGATCGAATGCGGCTGCCCGTCCGATCTCTGCGGCTCGCTCGACCACGCCCGGGTAGCGTCGGAACCGTCTAGCCTGCTCGGCGCCCGAGCGGAGGTGAGCGGCGCCGGAAGCGGGCAACCACGGGTCGATCTGACCCAGACTGCGCCGGGAACGAACTGCCGCAAGGGCGGTCGCCAACCGGCGTTGCGCCGGAGTGGCGTAGTGGACGTTGTTGGTCGCCACGCACTCGACACGCTCACGATGCGCCAGCTCGGCGAGGGCGTCGTTGCGAGCCGAGTCGAGCGGGTCACCGTGGTCCCACAATTCGACGAGTACACGCTCACGCCCGAACGCGTCGACCAACCGGAGCAGCTCGCGCCGCGCCGCGGCCGGACCCTCTGCCACCATCGCTGCGGGTACGGCCCCTTTGCGGCAACCGGTGAGTACCCATCCGTACCCTGCGACGGCATCGGCGATGTCGGCGAACGCGAACCGTGGTGCCCCCTTCTCGCCGGCGAGATGCCCGTTGCTGAGCGCCCGAGACAGCCGGGCGTAGCCGTCGGGGCCATCGGCGAGCACGAGCAGGTGCGTGCCCGAGGGATCTGGCGCGTGCGAATCGGGCACCATGCCGGTGGCGACCTGAGTGAGCGTGTCGGCTTCGCGACGCGCAACTCGCCCGTCGTGCATCGAGAGCGTGATCTCGGCGCCGAACACGGTGGGGAGGCAGACCGCCTTGGCCGCCTCGGCGAAGCGGACAACCCCGTAGAAGCCGTTGTGGTCGGTGATCGCCAGCGTCTCCAGACCGAGACGGGCGGCTTCGGTCGCCAGTTCCTCCGGGTGCGAGGCCCCGTCGAGGAACGAGAAGTTCGAGTGGCAGTGCAACTCGGCGTAGGGAACCGCTGACGCTCGCGCCGTTGGTGCCGTCAGATCGGCCGGCGCCTCGAACGGTTGGCGCTTGCGGCTCCACGCCGGACCGTCACCGCCCGAGTTCCACGACGGACTTCCCGGCGCGCGCCCGTCACGACCTGCGGTCCCGGAGAGGGCCGCCTCCAGTTCGCTCCACGTCCACGACGGGTTGTTGAACCCCACCGCTCCAGTATCGAACACCTGTTCGTTCTTCGCAACCCCGCTGATTCGGCTTCAGATCGAGGATCGGAGGGATGTCAGGATGCCGCGAAGGCCGGGGTCGGCTCGATCGATGGCCGCCTCCCAGGTGAACCAGTCGATGAGCTGGCTCTCGCCTTCGGGCGGGTTCGGATCGGCATCGCCGCCGTCGATCAGATACCGCAGGTCGAGGTGGGTGTGCCCACGTCCACCCTCGTGAACGTCGACGTGGACCAACTCGGGAACACCACCTTCGTCGACCGGTCCGGCGAACGAGACCTCGAGGCCGGTCTCCTCGCGACTCTCACGCAACGCAGCTCCCCACGGGGTCTCACCGAGGTCGATGTGTCCACCGGGCTGCAACCAGATCCCGAGTCGCTTGTGTTCGAGCAGCACCACCCCGCGAGGCCCCACGACGATGCCAGATCCGGTCACGTGAATCGGATCGGATTCCTGGTCGAGCGGTTCAACCAGCGCATCGAACGCAACGAGAAACCGCCCGATCGAGAGCGCCTCACGCTCGTCGACCGGCCGTCGAGCCACGACGTCAGCCCGAATTCGCTGATGGAGTCGATCGCCACGCATCCGACGGTTGTACCAGGTGAACGGAATCACACCGGTGTGGTCTCTCTGATTTCTTCTTGAGTTCGTCAGGCTCCTGCCGATACCTGACCAGACATACGACTCACAACCCCTTCGTGGCGAACTGGCGGATACTCAATGGACAACCACATCAACATCGCACCCCGAATCCTGATCGCGGTCGACGATCCGGATCTGCGACGGATCAGTGTCGCCGGGCTCCGGGCCGCAGGGTTCAGCGTGAGTGCTCCCACCGACGGCGACGCCGCGATCATGCTCGCCGAGTCCTTCTCCCCCGATGTGTTGATCGTCAGCTCCAACCTCCGAGCCCCCGATGGTCGTCCGCTGTACGAGCGCCTGCGTGACTCCAGCGAGCAGTACCTGCTGTGCATCACCGACGAGGGTGCCCACCGGACCCGCGCCGCCATGCTGCACTCGGGCGCCGACGACGCTGTCTCCGCGCCGGTCTCGCCCGAGGAGCTGTCGGCGCGCTGCCACGCACTGCTGCGTCGACCGCGCCAGATGAAGGGCCGCTCCGAAACCGTCCTGACCCAGGTGCTGAACCTCGGGCCGCTCACCATCGACCTCGGACGTCGCGAAGTTCGCGTCGAGGACGAAGAGGTGGCCACGACGCGGATCGAGTTCTCGTTGCTCGAACAGCTCTGCCGCCGCCCGACCGAGGTGTGCACTCGCGAGGATCTCCTCGACGCCGTCTGGGGCCCGACCTGGGTGGGCGACAACCACGTCGTCGACGTGCACCTGTCGAACCTGCGCCGCAAGCTCGACAAGGCTGCCCCGGAGATCAAAGTGATCCACACGGTCCGCGGCGTCGGCTTCCGACTGGCCAACGACGTGACCGACCAACTCGAGGTCTTCCACCCGTTCGGCCTCGCTGCTGCGGTCTGATCGCCGGCAGCGAACACGCTGCCCCCATCAGTCGTAGCGAGCGCTGATCCACCACCGCCGGTGTTCGGCCACGACCAGGAACCCATCGCCGTCATCGGTGACCACCTGAAATCTGGCGAGTCGACGATACCGATCCGGCTCCCACCAGTGCTCCTCGACCGGCCACGGACCCGCCCAACCGGCGATCCGTCGAGGGCGTCCACGCTTCCAACCCGTCGCTTCACCGCCGGCCAACAGCAGCAGGGTGGCAGGCCGACCCGACATCATGCCGCGAGCGCTGACCCGCACTGGCTCACCGTGCTCGTCGAGCACCTCGGCAGGATGAGGTTCGGCGAACACCGAGGCCGGTGACGGCGACGGCAGCGTCCCAGGCCAGGGACCGGCGGGCCCACTGCCGGTCCCGGACGACGAGACCGCCCTCGTCCGCCC
>JBGSII010000453.1:0-4595 GCA_041742555.1 Ilumatobacteraceae bacterium | reverse complement strand
GCCGTCGCGTCGGTGGCGGTCCGAGCCGCAACCGATTCGGTGGCCGGCGTGAACGCGGAACGATTGGCCGGAGCGTCGATCCAGGCCCAGCAGTATCAGCTGATCTGGGTGTCGACGATGACGGTTGCGCTCGATCGAGCCGCGACACGGCGAGCCGGCGAGCACGACTCGACGGTCGGCGGCCGGTTGGGCGAGTTCCGACGGCGGCTCGCCGAGATCGAGGCCTGCGCCGACCTCGAAGTACGCGATGTCCTGATCGCCGATCTCCGACACGACGTCGACGGGACGGGCATCGCCGACTTCGTCGACGACGTCATGGAACGCAGCGGGCTGTCTGCGATCCGCTGAACCGACCCGAGGTCAACCGGGCGGATTGCCACCTGCCGACGCGACGCCGTCGTGATGTGCGCCCACGATCACCACGACCATGACGCACGGTTCGTCGAACGGATTGCGCCATGCATGCCGCGTCCCGTTCTGGACGACCGTGTCGCCCGGTCCCAGTTCTCGCACTGCCCCGTCGTCGAGTTCGAGGACACATCGCCCGGACACGACGAATTCGAAATCGACGGTTGCCGTGGTGTGCATGCCCGGATGATCCACCTCGAGGAAGTCGCCGAGCCCGGGAAGCTTGTCGCCGAACTCACCGAGTGCGGCCTCGATGTCCAGATCATCGAGCATCGTGACGGAGTCCGGAGCCACCGTGAAGAGTCCGAATCGAAATCCGCCGACCGGGGGGAAGTACATCGGGCAGGGCGGCGCCTCGCCCGAGTCGGGGAAGTGAAGCGGTTCGTCGGCTCCCCAGAGCCGGTAGAACTCGGCCTGCGGGAGCAGATCGACGGTGACCGGTTCGACCACCTCGTCGCTCGCGAACACGGCGTTCCCGTCAGCATCGTGGCCCGTGACCACCCGTCGGATTCCCATCGTCGACACCCCCATCGATCGTCGAGCCACACCGTAGCTCAGCGACAGCACCGGGGAACACGGCCGATTCTCCCCAGGCGAGGCTCACCCCGGCCGGTTCGTGGCAGTCTGTGGCGATGCAACTCGGGATGATCGGGCTCGGCCGGATGGGCGCGAACATGGTTCGACGCCTCCACCACGACGGGCACCAGTGCGTGGTGTACGACGTCGACGAGGCGCCGATCGCCGGACTCGAATCCGAACTGGGCGTCACCGGCGCTCGCTCACTGAGCGAACTCGTCGCAGCGATGGATGCTCCCCGGGCGATCTGGATCATGGTGCCCGCCGTGTTCGTCGGCGCAACCGTCGACGCGGTCGCCCCACTGCTCGACCCGGGCGACACCATCATCGACGGTGGGAACTCCTGGTACCGCCACGACGTCGACCGCTCGGAGGCACTCGTGTCGACCGGCATCTCCTACCTCGATGTCGGCACGAGCGGTGGCGTGTTCGGTCTGGAGCGCGGCTACTGCCTGATGATCGGCGGACCCACCGAGGCCGTCGAGCGCCTGACCCCGATCTTCGAGTCGCTCGCCCCCGGGATCGGCACCGGACCGCGCACGCCGGGCCGCACGGACCCCGAAGCTCCCGAGGAGCACGGCTGGCTGCACTGTGGCCCGAGCGGGGCTGGGCACTTCGTGAAGATGGTTCACAACGGCATCGAGTACGGGATGATGGCCGCCTACGCGGAGGGCCTCAACGTGCTCGCGAAGGCCAACATCGGTGCGCTCGACCACGCCGCCGACGCCGAGACCGCCCCGCTCGACGCGGCGCACTACTACCGCTACGACCTCGACCTCGGAAAGATCGCGGAGGTGTGGCGCCGCGGGTCGGTGGTCAGCTCGTGGTTGCTCGACCTCACGGCCGAAGCCCTCCACGCCGACCCGGAATTGAGCCGGTACGCGGGCGTCGTGAGCGACTCCGGCGAGGGTCGCTGGACGATCAATGCCGCGATCGACGAGGGCGTGCCCGTGCCGGTGTTGTCGGCAGCGCTGTATCAGCGCTTCTCGTCGCGTGGCCGTTCCGATGTCGCCGACCAGGTGTTGTCGGCGATGCGGGCCGGCTTCGGAGGCCACATCGAACGCAAGGACACCTCCCGATGAGCGACGTCCACGTCGACTCGAGCCGAATGCAGACCACGCAGCCGGATGCGGACGCACTCGTGTTGTTCGGCGCAACGGGCGACCTCGCCGTTCGCAAGCTGTTCCCGGCGCTCTATCGGCTCGAGCGATCCGGGGTCCTCTGCGTGCCCGTCATCGGCGTGGCGCGCAGCGACTGGACCGACGATGACTTCCGCCGTCACGCCCGCGAGTCCATCGCCGAGCACATCGACGATCCCGACCCGGCCGTCGTCGACTCGCTGTGCGAGCGCCTCGACCTCGTGCAGGGCGACTACGCAGAGGAAACGACCTGGAACGAACTACGTGCGACCCTCGACCGGCACAACTCGTTGGTCGCCGTGTTCTACATGGCGATCCCGCCGCACATGTTCCCGATGGTGGCGACGAAGTTGGCCTCGGTCGATCTCCACCGCCGCGGCCGGATCGTGGTGGAGAAGCCGTTCGGCCGCGACCTCCAATCGGCGGTCGAGTTGAACAAGACCCTCCACGAGGTGTTCTCGGAGGACCACATCTTCCGCATCGACCACTACCTCGGCAAGGAGGCGGTCGAGGACCTGTTGGTCTTCCGCTTCGCGAACACCCTGTTGGAGCCGGTGTGGAACCGCAACTACGTCCGCAGCGTGCAGGTCACGATGTCGGAGACCCTCGACGTCGAAGGGCGCGGGTCGTTCTACGAAGGGGTCGGCGCGATCCGCGACGTGCTCCAGAACCACGTCCTCCAGGTCGTGTCGCTGCTCGCGATGGAGCCGCCTGCTGGCGCCGACTCGGGGTTCCTCCAGGACGAGAAGGCAAAGGTGATCGCCGCGATGCGGCCGATCGAACCGGAGGCGCTCGTGCGTGGACAGTACGTCGGCTACCGCGACGAGCCGGGCGTCGACCCGAAGTCGAACGTCGAGACGTTCGCTGCCGTGCGGCTCGAGATCGACTCGTGGCGCTGGGCAGGTGTGCCCTGGTACATCCGCGTCGGCAAGGCGCTCCCACAGAGCGCTACCGAGGCGGTGATCGAGTTGCGTGAGCCACCGCGGATGCTGTTCGACGAGTCGGGAGGGCCGCCACCCGGCCGCAACCTGATCCGGCTGCGGCTCGGCAAGAACGACGGCGTCACGTTCGCGCTCCAGGCGAAGACGCCGGGGCCGGATCTCGACAGCCAGGAGGTCGACGTCGACGTCGACTTCGCGGCTGCGCTCGGCGAACGCCAGGACGCCTACGAGCGACTGCTGGGCGATGCACTGATCGGATCGCTGCGGCGCTTCGCTCGCCAGGACATCGTGGAAGGGACGTGGCGGGTGGTGCAGCCGGCGCTCGATCATCCGGGCGAGGTGGTCCCGTACTTCCGTGGTTCGTGGGGCCCGGCCGACGCCGACGACATCCTGCTCAACGGCGACCACTGGTTCCAGCCGAGCCCGTCATGACGCATCACCGCATCCTCGTCACCGCAGGCAGCATCCGCCGCGCGTCGTTCAACTCCCTGCTGGCGCGCACGATCGCCGCCGAGTTGACTCGTCGCGACCGCGATCACCTGTTGGTGAGTCTGGCCGATCACGACATGCCGATCTACCACGGCGACCACGAGGACGAACACGGGGTGCCGGCGACCGCGCACGAACTCGCCGCGCTGCTGCGCGACTCCGGCGGCCTCGTGATCGCCAGCCCCGAGTACAACGGGTCGTTCAGCCCGCTGCTGAAGAACTCGATCGACTGGGTCACCCGCGTCGACATGGGCGTGCTGCGCGACAAGCTCATCGGCCTGGCCGGCGCCTCGCCCGGCCGGGGCGGCGGCGTGCGGGGACTGGCCATGGTCCGAACCTGGTTCGAGAACATGCGCCTGACCGTGACGTCCGACGACCTCTCGATCCCACAGGTCAACGCACGCGTCACCGGCGACCCGGGTTCGGCGGAGTTCGACGCCGACACCAGTGCTGCGATCGCCGCGTGGGTGGACTCCTACCTCGTCGAGTTCGACGAGTACTGCACCGGCCGCCCTCCGACCTGAGTGTTACATCTGGGGTCTGACCCCAGATGTAACACTGCGGGAACTCCATGTGGATCCCGATCACGCTCGCGGCCGCGACGTTCCAGATACTTCGCACCTCGCGACAGCACCAACTGCGCTCCGTGCTGTCGGTGAACGGCGCTGGGTTCGTTCGCTACGCGTATGGATTCCCGCTGGCGGTCATCGTCGCCGTGATCACGTTCGGCGCAGTCGGTGAGCCGATCCCGGCGATTCCGGCCCGCTTCTGGCCGATCATCGCGGGAGCCGGGGTCGTCCAGATCCTCGGCACGGTCGCACTGCTGCGGGCGTTCGACCTCCGCAACTTCGCGATCGGTACCGTCTACGCGAAGACCGAGGTGATCCTCGTCGCCGTCGTGTCGGCGATCGCGTTGGGCGAACCGCTCGAACCGCTGGGCTGGGTCGCCGCGTTCGTGTGCATGGCGGGGGTGGTGTGGCTGGCGGCCCCCAACCGTCTCCGCGACGTCCTCGGGAGCGCCCGCGACCCCGCGGCGCTGATG
>JBGSII010000452.1:0-2160 GCA_041742555.1 Ilumatobacteraceae bacterium | reverse complement strand
GCCGGCTCCACACCGGTCGAGCGGCTCGTGGTGGTCGGCCGCGACGCCGCCGGCGTGGTCCGAGGGACTGCGATGGTGCGGGCCACGACGTTGGCCCGGGATCTGGCGAACACACCGCACAGCCACCTGACCGCGTCCACGTTCGCCGAGCTGTGCGTCGGCCTCGGCGAGCAGTTCGGCTTCGATGTCGAGGTGTACGACGAGGATGCGATCGGGGAGCTTCGCCTCGGTGGGCTCATGGCGGTCACCAGAGGGAGCGCCGAACCGCCGCGCATGGTGAAGCTCTCCTACCGGCCGCAGGGAGCGGCAACCGGACGGCTCGGCATGGTCGGCAAGGGGATCATGTACGACTCCGGTGGCATCTCGATCAAGCCCTCCAGCCGTGTGCACGCGCAGATGAAGAACGACATGTCCGGCGCCGCGACCGTCATCGCAGCCTTCTGCGCCCTGGGTGAGCTGGGCTGCACCACCGAGGTCACCGGCTGGCTGATGTGCACCGACAACATGCCCTCGGGTACCGCGATCGGCCTCGGCGACGTGTACACCGCCCGCAACGGCACCACCGTCGAGGTGCTCGACACCGACGCCGAGGGCCGCCTCGTCATGGCTGACGCGCTCGTGCTGGCCGACGAATCAGACTGCGACGCCGTGGTCGACATCGCGACGCTCACCGGCTCGGCCGTGAGAGCACTCGGTCCGGACATGGCTGCGGTGCTCGGAACCGATCAGGGCGTCGTCGAGCAGGTCAAGGCGGCCGCCGAGGCGACCGACGAGCCGGTCTGGCAGATGCCGCTGTGGCAGCCGTACCGGCGCAAGTTCGACCGGTCCAGCGTCGCCGACCTCCCGAACCTCGCGTCGCCCGACACCCCCGACGTGATCGCCTCGTCGCTGTTCTTGTCGCACTTCGCCGGTGACACACCGTGGGCGCACATCGACATCGCCGGTCCCTCCCAGAACGAAGAGGGTCGCACCTGGCACCCGTTGGGCTGCAGCGGTTTCGGTGCACGCCTGCTCGCGCAGCTGGCCGTGGACTTCGAACCGACACGTTGAGCACCCCCGTGCCGATTCCGAGAGCCAACCGCCTGTGTCTCCTGGAGCGTCGCGGACATGGCTGAGAGCACGATCACGTTCCTGGTCCTCGCCGGCGCGGTCGTGCTGTTCATGTCCAACCGGGTGCCGGTCGCGCTCGTCGCCATCGGTGTCTCGTTGTCGTTGTGGGCCACCGGCATCCTCGACCTGGACCAGGCCCTCGCCGGCTTCGGGGACCCGACCGTGTTGTTCATCGCCGCCACGTTCGTCGTGGCCGAGTCGCTCGACGCGACCGGGGTGACCGCTTGGGTCGGCCAACAGCTCCTCGAACGGGCCGGGACGCAACGCTCGAGAGTGTTGGCCATCGTGATGGTCGTGTGCGCGCTGATCACGGCCCTGATCACCCCGAACGCCTCGGTGGCCGCGCTCATCCCGGTCGTGGTGATCATCGCCATCCGGGTACGTCAGCCGTCCTCGCAGTTCCTGATGCCGTTGGCGTTCGGCGCGCACGCCGGAGCGCTCCTCGCCCTCACCGGCAGCCCGGTCAACGTCCTGATCTCCGAGGCAGGAGACGACGCCGGAGTGGGCGGTTTCGGGTTCTTCGAGTTCGCACTTGCCGGTATCCCTCTGTTGATCGGCACCGTTGCGATCGTGGTGGTTCTGGGGCCCAAGGTTCTCCCGCATCGCAACCCCAAGGTCATGCCGCCCGACTTCAGCACCCTCGCGGCCACGCTCGTTCGTGAGTACGAACTCGAGGCCGACGTCGACGTCTACAGCCGGGCCAAGGGAGTGGCCGAGGTCGTCATCCCACCTCGATCGGGCCTCATCGGCCAGACCGCCTTCCCGGGGATGGTCACCGAGTCCGGCGACCTGATCATGATCGCCATCCAACGCGACGGTGAACAGCTCGGCCCCAAGGAGGTCACGCTCGCCGCCGGCGACGCGATTCTCCTGCGAGGAACCTGGGAGGCGCTGTCGACGCACCTCGACGGCGACGAGGTCCTCACGGTCGACGACCCCGACGCGGTCCGCCGCCAAGTCGTGCCACTGGGCATCGGCGCCAAAGAGGCACTCGGTGTGCTCGCCGGCATGGTCATCCTGCTGGCGAGCGGCGCCGTCCCTCCCGCGGTC
>JBGSII010000451.1:0-1969 GCA_041742555.1 Ilumatobacteraceae bacterium | reverse complement strand
CTGGCGATGGACTGTGACACCACCGGCATCGAGCCCGACCTCGCGCTCGTGAAGACCAAGAAGCTGGTCGGCGGCGGCACGATGTCGATCGTCAACCAGACGATCCCCCGGGCGCTGCGCCGGCTGGGGTACACGCCCGAGCAGGTCGACGACATCGTCGGCTACATCGACGAGCACATGTCGGTGATCGGGGCGCCGCACCTGCGCCCCGAGCATCTGGCGGTCTTCGCCTGCTCGATGGGCGACAACACCATCCATTACGAAGGTCACGTTCGCATGATGGCTGCGGTCCAGCCGTTCATTAGCGGTGGGATCTCGAAGACCGTCAACATGCCCGAGGAGGTCAGCGTCGACGACGTCGAGGGCCTGCACCTGCTGGCCTGGGAGCTCGGGTTGAAGTCGGTGGCCATCTATCGCGACAACTGCAAGCTCGGCCAGCCGCTGTCCTCGTCGAAGCCGGGAGTGGTCGTCGCGCCCACCGACACGCTCGGTGAGGTGGAGGTCGTGGAGCGGATCGTGCACCACCCGATCCGGCAGAAGATGCCGCGGACGCGTCGCGGCCGCACCTTCGAGTTCCGTGTCGCCGACTGCAAGGGATTCGCCACGATCGGCGAGTACGACAACGGCCAACCCGGCGAGATCTTCCTGACCGTCTCGAAGCAGGGCTCGACGATGGCGGGGGTGATGGACGCCTTCGCCAAGTCGGTCAGCTACGGCCTGCAGTACGGGGTACCGCTGCGAGCGTTCGTCGAGGCGTTCACCAACATGCGGTTCGAACCGGCCGGGATGACCGACGACCCCGACATCCGGTTCGCCTCGTCGATCATGGACTACCTGTTCCGTCGGTTGGCGATCGAGTACATGACCTACGACGAGCGTGCGGAGCTCGGCATCTTCTCCGTCGACGAGCGCCTGCAGCCGACGCTGCCGGGACTCGATGAGCAGACCACGACCACCAGCCAGGGTTCGGACCTGCCACCCGATCCGAAGTCGGAGGTCGTCGACGTGCCCGCCGCGCGCGAGGTGCCCGCGAGCGACGCGCCGATGTGCATGCAGTGCGGCATCACGATGATGCGCTCGGGGAGCTGCTACGTGTGCACTAGTTGTGGGAGCACCAGCGGCTGCTCCTGATCCGTTGGAACCGATGGGTGCCTGGCGACGTCGAAATGACATGAGCATTCGAACCGGTGGACTGGTCCTGGCGGCGCTCGTTGCGCTCGCAGCTGTCGGATGTGGCAGCGACGACACCGATGGGGCGTCGACGGCAGACACGACGACGGTCGACTCGGTCGGCGGCGGCGACGAGCTGCCCGACCGTGAACCCGACGTGACGGGTGTCGTCGCGATCGGCGTCGGCGACGCTGAGTCGACTCGCTCCCTCGCCGAGCCGTCCGATGCCTATTACGACGCGATGGCGCTCGCCGGCCGCGATGGGGAGCCGCTCGTCGTCGGATCAGATGGCAGTGTGCTGTCGGCCGGCGATCTCGACGACGGCGACGAGATCGCCGTGTGGATCGAGGGCGGCTGTGCCGAGTCGTTCCCGGTGCAATGTGACGTGATCGCGATCCGCGTGACACAACCGGCACCCTGAGGCCGCCCCATCCGGGACGAAGATCGACGCAGCCGGGCCACTACGGTCGTCGGGATGAACGAGGGCGCAGGTGAGCTCATCCGTTACCACGTCGAGGGAAAGGTCGGAGTGGTCACGATCGACCGGCCGGAGAAGCGCAACGCGATGACCTACGCGATGCTCGGGCAGTTCATCGAGACCGTCGGGCGTGCCGACGACGACCCGGCGACGACGGTGCTGGTGATCACCGGCGTGCCGGGCGCCTTCTGTGCGGGAACCGATCTCGCTGACCTCGCCACGGTTCCGGGTGAGGTGCGCGGGCTGCGCGGGTCGGCCGACGAGCGCCACAAGTGGTGGCCGATTGCCCAGGCGCGCAAGCCGACCATCGGCGCGATCGAC